>JALOMZ010000022.1 GCA_025455205.1 Chitinophagaceae bacterium
GCCTGGCCGGTTCCGGATGGCAGGCGCAGATCACGCGCTGGGAAGTGGAAGAAGACCGTGACAAAACGGTGAAAGGATGGTATGCCAATGGCCAGCTGGCAGTACAATACCAGATGAAGCACCAGCAGCTGCATGGCACCTGGAAGACCTGGTTTGACAATGGCCAGCCGCGCGATGAAGGATCCTTCCGGAATAACCATCCCCACGGCCCCTGGAAAGTATGGTATCCCAATGGAAGGGTACGCGCCGAAATGCGATATGATGGCCTGGCACAGGCAAGTGCCTCGCTGGCCCTGCGCCAAAAGAATCCCAAACTCAGTTTCAAGCCCATAAGCACCCTGGCGCTGCAGCAGCCAGAAGTATTTGAGCAGGCCCTGCAGGCCGGTGGCCGGCTGCACAGCTGGAACACCGAACCTGTTCACCACCTTCCCTTCCAGGGCGGCTTGCTGAATGGCATGCAAACAGAATATTTTTCCAATGGCCTTCCCGCGGAACGTACCGAATTTGAAGACGGGCTGAAGCATGGACGCTGGGAATCCTGGAACCCGGAAGGCATTCTCCGCAGCAGCGGGCACTATCAGCATGGTGTAAAACATGGCGCCTGGCAACAGTTTGATGCCCGGGGCTCCCTCGTTTCCCTGCAGGAGTTCAGAAACGGGCGGATGGTTTTTGAAAAGCGCTATGCGGGCGACACCGCCTCAATACCCCAGCCGCACTAATGCAAAACATTTACTGACGGACCGGCTGCCCAAACGCCGGTTGCAGCCACACCCGGCCCATGCGGTGCCCTGCCGGCACGTACAAGATGGTATTTGTTTAACGCAACTGCCATCACCAATTGGGTTGGCAATGCCCCTGTGCTTACCTTTGCCGCTCATTCTGTAAGCCTTATGAAAAATACTCCCTTTACGCACAAGCACGTGGCACTGGGCGCCAAAATGGCCGAGTTTGCCGGATACAATATGCCCATCAGTTACAGTGGCATCAACGATGAACACGCCACCGTGCGCAACAATGCCGGGGTGTTTGATGTAAGCCATATGGGCGAATTCATCCTCAAAGGACCTGATGCCCTCGACCTCATACAGCGGGTTACCAGCAATGACGCCAGCAAGCTCACCCCCGGAAAGGCACAGTACAGCTGCCTGCCCAACCGCGAGGGCGGTATTGTTGACGACCTCATTGTGTACTGCCTCGAAGAGAACCAGTCGTACATGCTGGTGGTAAATGCCTCCAACATTGAAAAAGACTGGAACTGGATCAGCAGCTTCAACCACAAGGGAGTGGAAATGCATAACATCAGCGACAAAACCTGCCTGCTGGCCATCCAGGGACCCAATGCCTGCAAGATGTTACAGCCCCTGACGGAAGTGGATATCTGCAACCTTAAATACTACACGTTTGCCAAAGGCAGTTTTGCCGGCGTGGACAATGTGCTGATCAGCGCCACCGGCTACACCGGAAGTGGCGGCGTGGAAATCTATTTTGAAGACAAGGACGGCAGCGCCGACAAAGTGTGGGATGCCATCTTCGGGATTGGCGGTCCACAGGGCCTCAAGCCCATTGGCCTGGGCGCCCGCGACACCCTGCGACTGGAAATGGGCTATTGCCTCTATGGCAACGATATAGATGATACCACCAGCCCGCTGGAAGCCGGCCTTGGATGGATCACCAAGTTCACCAAGGAATTCACCAACAGCGAAGCACTGAGAGCCCAGAAGGAAAATGGGGTGAGCCGCAAGCTGGTAGGGTTCGAAATGGTAGACAAGGGCATTCCCCGCCATGGCTATGAGATCAAGAATGCCGGGGGTGAAGTGATAGGCGTTGTTACCAGCGGCACGCAGGCTCCTTCGCTGGGCAAAGCCGTTGGCATGGGCTATGTAGCCAATGGGTTCAACACCATTGACAGCGAGGTATACGTAGACATCCGCGGCCGGCTTTTAAAGGCCCGGGTGGTAAAGATGCCTTTTGCCTGACAGGTTTTACACCGGCTGTGGATTGCCACAAATTCTTGCACAGAATTTGCACCATTGCGTAGGTGTAAAGCAATGGGTATGCAATTCGTATTCAAAAAAGTAACGCATTTCAGCCGCCTGCTGAAAGCGGGCGGCCGCCTGCGCGAGTTCAACTTCCGCAAGCTCACTGACCTTCGGGAAGATGGATGGTTCCATGTAGATGTGGCCGACGACCGCGGCGACCGCATCATTTTCCGGTTGTCGGAACACGAGCCTGGCGGCATCACTCCGGCCCTGTCCCTGCCCGAATGGGTGCGGGATGCCATGCCCCAGTTGTATGATATTATCAAAACGGCCGGGCAGGAGGAATCGCTGGCCTGAGGCCGCAGGATAGCATCCGTTCTTCGGGGGTATCCAACACGGGCCTATTTATCCGCCCGCTTCACCACCAACAGCCAGTCGCCTTCCAGCGGCAGGTATCCGTATTCATAACAGAAGGTGTATACATTCCCCTTCTTGTTGGTGTACTGGTGGGTGAGGTAATGAAAATTGAAACCGGCTTCCATTAGTTTCTGGCGGGGACATTTCCCTATTTCCTCTCCGGGCGGGATCACCCGCTCCAGGAGGCGCCGGTTTTGCCGCAGGATGGCATTGATCCTTTTGATCACCACCTGGTCTTCCGCTTTCAACTGGTTATTGTACTGGGTGCGGCAATAGTCGTCGCAGAACTTTTTGTCGATCCGCCCCTTGAGGGCTTTACCGCAGCTAAGACATTGTTTCTGTGTGAGTTCCATGACGTTAAAGTAAAAAAATATTCCGTGTATACACGGGTAAACACGGATAAATACGGAAGTAAACGGAAAATATCCGACTCCGGCCTGCCCTCGGTAGAAGCTTTGTGTCACCAAACCGGTAGCACGGTTTCAAACCATTTTTCACACAACAAAATCCAAAGACATGAACGCACTGAAGAATCGCGTACAGCTGATCGGAAACCTGGGTCTGGATCCCGAAGTAAAGGAAATGAACAACGGCAGGAAAATGGCCCGCCTGCGGATGGCCACGCATGAAAGCTACACCAACGCAAAGGGAGAGCGGGTAACGGAAACCCAGTGGCACAACGTAATTGCATGGGGCAAAACGGCCGACATAGCCGCCCGTTACCTGGCCAAGGGCCTGGAAGTAGCCGTAGAAGGCAAGCTGGTGAACCGGAGTTATGTTACCGGCCAGGGCGAAAAGAAACAGCAGGCAGAGATAATGGCCAGCAGCATCCTCATCCTCACCCCCAAAGCAGCCAGTGTTGCTTAATCATCATCAACCTTTCTTAACCATTAATACCTACCACTATGAATTCGCTGAAGAACCGCGTACAGCTGATCGGGTACCTGGGTGCCGATCCCGAAGTAAGAACCGTTGAAAACGGCAACAAGCTGGCCCGCCTGCGCCTGGCCACCAATGAAACCTACACCAATGCCCGGGGCGAAAAGGTAACCGAAACCTACTGGCACCAGGTGGTGGCATGGGGCAAAACAGCTGAAATTGCGGAGAAGCTGCTCTCCAAAGGCCAGGAGGCCGTTATTGAGGGCAAGCTGGTGAACCGCTCCTACATCGGCAAGGATGGCCAGAAGAAGTACGTTACCGAAGTGGTGGCCGAGGAGCTTAAGGCATTGCCCCGAAAGGAAAAAGCGGAGTAAGGCCGGGAGCCCGTCAGCCGAACGGATCGGTACAGCAGGCAGCGTTGCCCCGGCGGCAGCGCTGTTTGCCTGTTGGCCGAACCCTTTTGGCCGCTGCCGCGGGAGCACCTTGCCCCCTGCACCTTGCACGTTGTTCATTGTACCTTGTGTACAGTACCATGCACTATGCCTGTGCTAATGACCCTCCTCATGTCCCTGCTTATGCCCTAGCAGATACTCATGTCCATGCATGGGGTCGGCACCAGGTTTCGGTAAATGCCCCGGGGCAAAGGCCAGGCCAACAATACGGCAAGACCCGTCCTATGCAGCATGGCCCGAAAGGATCACCAACGACCCGAAAAAACAAGTGCATCATAATCAGCAACTTACAGGGAGCTGACCTAACAGGCCTGACTCTCCACGGGGTTAATCGGAGGCATTTGGGAAAGGCTCTAATATATTTGCCCGGTTATGAATACTTCCAAACCAACCCTGTATACCTGTTTGTCGCCCTCGCTGCTGCATTTGTACGAAGTGCAAGATGCCATTGTGGTGGTGATTGATGTATTCCGGGCCACCAGCACCATTGCCGCCGCCCTGTACAACGGCGCAGAGAAGATCATTCCGGTAGACAGCGTGAGCGGGGCCATAGAGCTCGGACAGGAACTGGGTGCCATCACTGCCGGCGAGCGCGACGGGAAAATTGCACCCGGCCTGCAGCATGGCAATTCACCCCTGGAATATCCACGCAGCTTTGTAGAAGGCAAGACCCTGGTGCTCACTACCACCAATGGCACCCGCCTGCTGCACATGGCCCTGCGCAATGGCGCCACCGAGGTGATCACCGGTTCCTTTGCCAATCTCAGTGCTGTATGCAACCACCTCATAGCCAGTGGCCGCAATGTGATACTGGGCTGCGCCGCCTGGAAAGACCGCGTGAACATGGAAGACTCCCTGTTTGCCGGCGCCGTGGTGGCCCGCGTGCGGGAGCATTTCCAGATCTTCTGCGATGCCAGCCTGGCAGCAGAGACCCTGTACCGCCACACGCAGGTTGACACCTGGAATTTCATCAAAAAGACCACCCATTACCATCGCCTGGCCTCCTACGGACTGGAAAAAGACATGGAATGGTGCATCAGTGTTGATGTAGCCAATGTGCTGCCCGTTTACAAAGAGGGAGCCCTGGTGGTGCATTCCTGATGTTCAATATCCCCGCATTTGTTCTTGGTTACCCCCATCACCATAGCACAATACTTTGCCGCCTATGCGCATGGGCTGCTCATTGACGTGAGAAGCCCCGGCGAATTCCAGCATGCCCATATCCCGGGTGCGCTCTCGCTGCCCCTCTTCTCCGATGAGGAACGCCGGGTGGTAGGCACTGCCTACAAGCAGGAAAGCCGGGAGAAAGCCATCAAGATCGGGCTGAAATATTTCGGTCCCAAAATGGTGAAAATGGTGGAGCAGGTGGAGAAATGGAAACAGGAAAGGCTGGCCGCTACTGGCACAGGAGGCATTGCTCCTGGTCAGGCTCCGGATGCCGCCGCCGCAGAATTTCCTGTGGTGGTGCATTGCTGGCGGGGTGGCATGCGCAGCGCCGGCGTGGCCTGGCTGCTCGACCTGTATGGATTCCGGGTTTATACCATTATCGGCGGGTACAAGTCGTTCCGTCATTTCTGCCTGCGGCAATTCGAGCATGACTATCCCTTTCACCTGGTGGGCGGGTATACCGGCAGCGGAAAAACCGGGTTGCTGCATCACCTGCGGCAACAACATGAGCAGGTCATAGACCTCGAAGGGCTGGCCAGCCATAAGGGATCGGCATTCGGCAACATTAATATGCCGCCGCAACCCAGCCAGGAAATGTTCGAGAACCGCCTGGCCATGGCACTGTACCGGGCAAGCCACTCACAACCCCTGCAACGCCTCTGGCTGGAAGACGAGAGCCAGCGCATTGGCGACCTGAACATCCCCTTCGCATTTTACAAGAAAATGCGGCAATCGCCCCTGTTCTTTCTCGATATACCCTTTGAGGAAAGGCTGTCCTACCTGGTGAAAGACTATGGCAAGGGCGATATTGAAAAACTGGTGAACGCCATCATTCGCATACAGAAGAGGCTGGGCGGCATGGAGGCCAAACAGGCTATCCAGCATCTGATGGACCATGATATCCGCAGCGCCTTCGCCATATTGCTGCGGTATTACGACAAATGGTACCTGAAGGGCATGGACCAGCACCGGGAAAACCTGGCCCAATTGCTGCGCCGCCTGCCCCTGCCCACCACCGATGGGGCTGCCAATGCCGCAGCAATAGTGTCTTTTCTGGCATCCGGACAGACCGATTCTGCTTCGGCCCATTAAAAAAAGCCGGTCCATGACCGGCTCTTCCACTACAATTCCTTCTGCCTGCTTTATCAGGCTTCCTTTTTCTTTCGGGTAGTCTTCTTTGCGGGGGCTTCTTCGGCCACCGGTTCTGCCGGCACGGGCGCCTCCTCCGGCTGGTCTTCGGCGGCCTCAGGCACTTCTGTGAGCTTGAGGGCTATGCCGGCTGCCTTCAGGGCACCAAACCATTTCACCATTTTCTTCATATCGCTGCTGTATACCCTTTCGAAGTCCATCTCCGGATACACTTTTTCAAAGTAGCCGCGCAGCTGGCGCACATCCTTCAGATCGGGCAGGGTTTCACCTGAATGATCCATGGCCTGGAATACCTCTACCAGGTTTACATTATCGCGCAGGGTGTAGATCTCGATGCTTTCGAGGTGTGAAAACTGGTGTACCCGGTTGCTCACAAATCGGGTGGTTCCATCTTCGAGGCTCTTAACAATAGCCCCGTCGTTTTTGGAGGAAACCAGTTCAAACAAACCGCCCAGTCCGGTCACCGAAATGATTCGGCCATATTCCATAGTTCAGATTTTTTATGGTTCTGTAAGGGGCGCAAGGTAATACAACCGCGGCACATGCGGCACCAGAAACTGCGGCGGCAAACAAGGCCCGGATAAAGAAAAATATCCGTTAACATCCTGGGACTTGCCGGCTTTTTTGCGTACCTTTTGAAGGTTGAAAATTTTCATTCACTTTAAATGATTTTGTTATGAACACCACGAACAAAGTATTGGTAGGAGCCCTTTCGGGATTGGCAGTTGGTGTAGTATTAGGCGTGCTCACTGCACCGGCAAGCGGAAAAGATACCCGTGATAAACTTTCCATGCAGGCAGACAAACTGCGCAAGAAAATCAATAAGATGCGCAACCGTGCCGAAGATGAAATGGAAGAACTGGAAGAAGTGTTCACCCATGAAATTGCAGGCCTGAAGGAAGATGTTCGCAAGCGGGTACTCAACCTGATTGAAGCCAAGCGCAACCGCAAAGTGCCCGAACCATCACTGTCGTAGTGCTCCCCATTCAACAGGAAGCGCTTCCTCAAAATCCCCGGTCCTAGGCCGGGGATTTTGTTATTTGGCAGTGCAGGGCGCGCCATACCCGCCCATTGATCTTACCTTTGCGCCCTAATCTGGGAAGAATATGGAGGAACTGAAGCAGCAAATTGACCTGGGCAGACTGCCCCGCCATATTGCCATCATCATGGACGGCAACGGGCGCTGGGCAGAAGAACAGGGCCAGGACCGCCTGTTCGGGCATTTCCATGGCGTGGAAAGCGTGCGCAACATTGTGGAAGGCTGTGCAGAGCTGGGGGTGGAATACCTCACCCTCTATGCCTTCAGCACGGAGAACTGGGACCGCCCGGAATATGAGGTCAATGGCCTCATGGAGTTGCTGGTAGACACCATTCGACGCGAAACGGAGACCCTCAACCGCAACAATATCAAGCTCCACGTGATTGGCGACCGCCGTATGCTCAGCCAGGCAGTCAACCGCGAACTGGACGAAAGCCTGGAACTTACCGGGCAGAATACAGGCCTCAACCTCATCATGGCCCTGAGCTACAGCGGCCGCTGGGAACTGGTGAATGCCGTGCGCAACATTGCCCACGATGTGGAGATTGGCCGCATCAAGGCCGACGATGTGAACCAGGCCATGCTGCAGCAATACCTGTGGACCAGCGACTACCCTGATCCGGAACTGATGATCCGCACCAGTGGCGAATACCGCATCAGCAACTTCCTGCTCTTCCAGCTGGCCTATGCGGAACTCTATTTTACCAATACCCGCTGGCCGGATTTCCGCAAAAAACACCTGTATGAAGCCATCATTGACTTCCAGCACCGGGAAAGGCGATTCGGCAAGACCAGCGCCCAGGTGACCGAAACCCCCGCCTGATTGGCCGGCCCATGGCAGCTGGTCCGAAAGGAAAGCCCGTTTTTAATAGGCTTTCCCCATTACTTTTGCGCGGTTCATTTAACAAAGACTTACCACCAAAGCCAGTAATTTGCCGGCTTCCCCGGCAAGAACCAACTGAAACCTCAAGCTACTCATGTCCTTTAAGATATACAGCCACAGGCTTTTGACTGTAATGATGCTGATGCTCGCCGTGGCCGTTCAGGGGCAGGACACTACCGTTACCTCGGTAGACCCGGAACTGGAGGCCATCTTCAGCCAGAAAATAGCCAAAGAATATGTGGTGGCTTCCGTTACCGTTTCCGGTAACAAATATTTCGACAACCAGCTCCTCCTGTCTATCGCCAACCTCAACGCAGGCGACAAGATCATGATACCCGGCGGTGATAATTTCAGCCGCACCATCAACAACCTCTGGGCACAGAACTATTTCAGCAATGTAGCCATCTACATCACCCGCCTGGAAAAACCCAACAAGCTGCACCTCGAAATTGAAGTGCAGGAGCGGCCCCGCCTGCAAAAATTCTCCTTCACCGGCGTGAAGAAAGGCGATGAGGAAGACCTGCAAACCAAGAGCGGACTGGTGGCCGGGCGGATTGTAACTGAAAACAACAAGCAGCTGGCCGCAGAAGCCATCATCAAATTCTACGTGGAGAAAGGCTACCGCAACACCCGCGTGGATATTGAGGAGATCCCCAGCACCACCGTTCCCAATGCCACCGACCTGGTGTTCAAGGTCAATAAAGGCAACAAAGTGCGGGTGAGCGACATCTATATTGGCGGCAACGTGACCATGAACGACCTGCGGGTGAAGCGCCAGATGAAGGGCACCAAGGAAATGACGCGCTTCACGCTGTACCCGGCAAAAGACACGCCCCTGCTCACCAACAAAGAGACCTTTTCCGTAGAACGCATTCTGGAAGACCAGGGATTTCTGAAACCCACGGTGCTCAAGAACAACCTGGATCCCTATTTCCGCTTCAAACTGTTCAGCAGCGCCAAATTCAACGCCACCAAATACGGAGAAGACAAGGAGAAGATCCTGGACTTCTACAACGCTTCCGGCTTCCGTGATGCCCGCATAGACAAGGATACCCTGTACAGCAATTCCAAAGGCGACCTGAACGTGGAAGTGATGGTGAACGAAGGCCGCCAGTACTATTTCGGCAATATGGTCTTCCGCGGAAATACCAAGTTCTCCGACTCCATACTCCGCGTACTCATCGGCATCAAGAAAGGTGACATATACAGCAAGGCCACCCTCGACAAGTCGCTGGGCAAGCAGATGAGCGCCGATGGCGGCACCGATATCAGCGCCCTGTATATGGATGATGGCTACCTCTTCTTCCGCGCGGAAGCCACGGAAACCGCCGTGTACAACGACACCATCGACCATGAGATCCGGCTCTTCGAAGGCCCACAGGCCATTATCAAGAACGTGAACATCACGGGCAACGAAAAGACCAAGGAATACGTGATCCGCCGCGAACTGCGCACCATTCCGGGTGAAAAGTTCAGCCGTACCGACCTGATCCGCTCACAGCGTGAAATTGCCAACCTCAACTACTTCAACCAGGAAAAGATTGGCATCAACCCCGTGCCCGACATGAACGATGGTACGGTAGACATCAACTACTCGGTGGAAGAAAAATCGAGCGACCAGCTGGAACTGTCGGCCGGCTGGGGTGGTGGCATCGGCCTTACCGGCACCTTGGGTGTTTCGTTCAATAACTTCTCCATCAAGAACATTTTCAAAGGCGAAACCTGGGATCCCCTGCCCAGCGGCGATGGCCAGAAACTCAGCCTGCGCCTGCAGAGCAACGGCCGTGCCTTCCGGAGCTACAACTTCAGCTTCACCGAACCCTGGCTCGGCGGCAAGAAGCGGAACTCCTTCACCGTAAGCGTTTTCGACACCAAGTTCTCCAATGCTTTCAACCCCGTAACAGGCCAATACGAACGTTATCCTTCATCCTTTATCAGAACGACAGGTGCTTCGGTGTCGTTGGGCCGTCAGCTCCGCTGGCCGGATGACTTCTTCAGCCTGGTTACAGCCGTGAGCTATTCGCGCTATTTCCTGCAGGATTACCTCTTCTTCCAGGATTTCCGGAATGGCATCAGCAACAACCTTAACATCCGCATCGGCCTGCAGCGCTCGAGCATTGACCAGCCCCTCTTTCCCCGCAGCGGTTCCAACTTCACAGCCAGCGTACAGCTCACCCCACCGTGGAGTATCTGGGGCAAGAGCAAGACCTACGATACGCCGGAGGACAAGTATAAGTGGATCGAATACCACAAATGGCGCTTCACCGGTGAATGGTACGTGCCCCTGAGCCGCCCGCATGGCGAGGAAAGGAACAAGCAACTGGTGATGAAACTGGCCGCCAAATATGGCTTCCTGGGCCGCTACAACTCCGACCTGGAGATCTCACCCTTCGAACGCTTCCAGGTGGGTGATGCCGGCCTGAGCAACCAGTTTGCCCTCATTGGTTTTGATGTGATTGCCCACCGCGGCTACCCGGTATACCAAACCAGCAACCCAAAGGTGAACCCCGACCAGCAAGGCGCCAGCCAGTACTTTACCATTTTCAACAAGTACATTGCTGAAGTGCGTTATCCGCTGAGCCTCAACCCCAGCAGCACCATCTTTGCCCTGGGTTTCTTTGAAGCAGCCAACGGATGGTACAGCCTCAAGGAGTACAACCCCTTCCGCCTGCGCCGCAGCGTGGGCCTGGGTATGCGCTTCTTCCTGCCCATGTTTGGCCTCCTGGGCTTCGACTACGGCATTGGCCTCGACCGCCTGCAACCCGGCAACGGTCTGAAAGACGCCACCCGCTTCACCTTCATGCTGGGCTTCGAGCCTGAATAATCGCATTATTGCCGGCCCGGTGCCTGTTATTAACTGATCGGTAACGATTATCTTTCATGCCAAATCGTAATACCTGCATCTCAGGAACCGGATGCCTGTTTTAACATCCCCCTGTGCCAACCGATCTTTAATTTCATTTCAAATACCCGATGTCATGAAGAAAATCCTTGCCACCCTGCTGGTGATCACTTTTTCCACCGGCCTCGCCGTTGCCCAGCGCTACGCCATCATAGACACCCGTTACATCCTCGACAAGATGCCTGAATATGCCGAGGCCAAGAAAAAACTGGATGCCACCGCCAATATGTGGCAGAAGGAAATAGACAACAAGCAGGCCGAGCTCGACAACATGTACCGCAACTTCGAGGCAGAGAAAGTGATGCTGTCTGCCGAACTGGTGAAGAAGCGGGAAGATGAGCTGTTCAACAAGGAAAAAGAGGTGCGCGACCTACAGAAGAAACGCTTCGGATTTGAGGGCGACCTCTTTGCCGAGCGGCAGAAGCTGATCAAGCCCATCCAGGACAAGGTGTACACCGCCGTGCAGAAGCTGGCCGT
>JALOMZ010000302.1 GCA_025455205.1 Chitinophagaceae bacterium
AATGCGGTTGGTGGGAACAGGCTGGCTCATAGGCTTACATCAGGAATCCTTTTTCCGGCATGGTCTTTTCCGGCACCGCTTCCCCGATCATTTCCTTGAGGTCGCGTTCAATGGTGTTGCACAGTGCAGTCATAGGCAGGTCGGTGATGCGGTTCTCAAAAGGGTCCTCATTCACTTCGCCCACCTTGCCCATCACCCCAAATACGAAAGAGATGAGCACGCTCACCGGCACCATCAACCCGGGCAAACCCATGCGGTTGAAATCGCTGATCAGCGAAAAAGGTAAGACGATCATGAATACCAGCAGGAACAACCTGGTAAAAAAATGATACTGCCGCAGCAGCGGGGTGTTCTTGATACGCTCACAGCTGCCCTGGAAATTGTTGAAAGCCGCCAGGGTGGGCTCCAGGCTGATGTTGTCGAAAGCGCCCAGCATCTCTGCCCGCATGCCTTCCTTGATGCGCTTGCCCTGCTGCAGCAACAGGTAATTGGCCACATTGTTATGCTGCGTGGCCTGGCTGTATTCATCGGCGCTGAGCAGGTGGGCAAACTGACGGCAATCGGTTTGCTGCCGCAGCTGCAGGCGCAGCGCATGGGCAAAGGCGATCTGCCGGTGTATCATCTCCCGTTTGTATTCTTCCACCTGGCTGGCCGTGGCCTTGCCGGTTTGCACGGCATTGTCGGCATTGGCAATGATCTGCCGGGCAAAGATGCGGCTGCTGTTGATGATGCCGCCCCAGATGGTGCGGGCTTCCCACCAGCGCCCATAGCTGTTGTTGTTGCGGAAGGCCAGGAATATGGCCAGGGCGCTGCCCAGGATGGCCGCAATGGAAAAGGGCAGCGTTACCTGCTCCAGGTGCCTGGCGTGGTAGAGGTAATACACGGCCAGCGACAGGAGGACAGATAATGCCAGCTCCATTTTCATGTACCGGGCCACCGCAAATGGGTTGAAGACTTTCTTTAGGATCATGGCAGGGTATTTTTCTGAATGGTGGGCCTATCGTTTCAGTAGCTTGAAGCCGATCTCCCGGCCCTGGCCGCGGAACATGGCCAGGTTGATCCAGAAGAAGGCAAACTGTTCCATGAGCTGGAATTTGTCGTTGCCCCCGATGTCGTAGCATTCCGCAAAGCCGGCATCTTTGGCAAGCTGTATGGCGGCCTCTTTACCGCGCTGACTGTCGCCGGCCACAAAGGCATCAATGGCCACATCGCCGTAATGCGTGTTGGCCATATTGTTGAAGCCGGTGGTGTTAAAGCACTTCACCACATCCCGGGAAGTTGTGTTGGCCAGGATGCAGTCGGCCGTATTGCTGAAGCCTGCCGGACCGCGGCCCATCACCACGTTCATGGCATCAATGATGATCTTGCCGGTGGTGTCGCCGAGTGATTGGGCCACTTCTGCAGCAGCTGTTGCGGGAGTGGCTATGAGGATCACTTCAGCCTGCTGTACGGCTTCTGTAACGGAATGAACCGTGGTGTTTGGATTGCTGAGCAGTTCTTTGCCTTTGAAGTTGCTGGTGTCTTGAACACCCAGTAAAATGTGGTGCCCATGCTGTGCCCATTTGGTGGCCAGTGCACCGCCTACATTACCGGTACCGATGATGGCGATTTTCATGTTGATTTTTTTATTTTTTTTATCCCGCAGATCTCGCAGATTTTTCTCGCAGATTACGCAGGAATTTCTGTCCTGAATCCGCGAAAGCTTTGTTTCCGATCAGCGCTATATGCGGGAAATCGAATGATTTTTTTCGCAGATCTCGCAGAGGTATACACGGAATTTCTGTGTTGTTTGGAAGATTTTTTTCTTCAAGTTTATAATTTTCAGCCATGACCGAAAATGAAATCTCCTTTAGGATCCGTGGAGCCATTTTCCAGGTTTATAACCAGCTTGGTCCCGGCCTGCTTGAGTCCGCTTATGAAGCAGCATTGACCTACGAACTTCAAAAGAGCCAGCTGCAAGTTCGGAACCAGGTGGCTTTGCCGATGGTTTATGAATCCATTAGGGTAGACGCCGGCTACCGGGTCGATCTGATTGTTGAAGAGGCTGTTCTGATTGAAATAAAGTCTGTAGAGCATCTGCTTGACGTACATCATAGGCAATTGATAACTTATTTGAAACTATCAGGATTCAAGCTTGGGATTCTGGTAAATTTCAATTCGGATGATATCTCAAAGAACATTTTCAGGAAGGTGAATGGGCTATGAGAATTTTATGTTCATTTTAAAGGCATTTCTGTCCTGAATCTGCGACATCTGCGTTTCAGATCTGCGATATCTGCGGGAAACATATCGCAGTTGCTCATGCCTCATTTGAATTCATGCCGCAAAAACACCCCGAAGTTCTCTGATACTGTCCATGTGGTTCTTCCATTTTGAGCAGCATCAGCCATCAGTCCATATTGCCAATCGCCTTGTTTACGGCCAGCCCGGTAGCGTTGCACAAGGGAATATCCCTCCGTTGAGTTTGTGGGCAGCACATTCAGTGTTTCCACCTGCAGGAAGAGCTGCCATTTTGGACCCAGCACCGGCGTGTATCGCAGCAAGCCAAATAGATCTGCATTGGCGTTTGACTGCAAATCCATCACGCTCCAACCGAAGAAGAACCATTCCTTCCATGCTTTCACGAATTGCACGCCTGCTTTGGGGGTAAAACCATTGGCACTGAAAGCACCAACGGCTACAAGCCCTGCTCCGCTCCTGAGATTGTATGAGACAGCGTTGGTGGATCCCCAGGCGGGCTGGTTGCTGTAGTTGGTGGAGGCACGGTTTCGGCTGAAGAAGAGCCATGGGCTTGGCTGCCCTTTCTTATCCTTGAAATACTTGAACCACATAATGTCCACGCCGGCCCGTTTGTGCCCGGCGTAGACTTCTGCCATCTGCGCGCTGGCAACATTAGCCAGCCAGAGGAATACTATGAGAATGCCTGGTTTCATGATGCATTAAAACGGGCACAGTTGCCTGTGCCCGTTCAAGTGGATCAGTTGTGATTATCCGAGGGCAGCCACTACCAATTCTGCCGCTGCGGCGCCGGAATTCTGCTGCTGACCGGTGATGAGGTTGCCGTCTTGTATGGCGTAGGAAGAGAAGGGTGCTGCCACCTTGAACGTGGTGCCGGCAATCTTGCGGGCTTCCGTTTCGATGCGGTAGGGCTGAATCTTCATGCCAACGGCCTGGTCGGCAAATTCTTCTTCGGCATCGGCGAAGCCTGTCCAGGTCTTGCCGGCCACAATCAATTCGCCATCCGACTTGCGGGCTTCCAGCAGCAGGGTGGTGCTGTGGCATACGGCTGCACTGGGCTTGCCGGCCTCATAGAAAGCTGTGAACAGCTTTTCCAGGTCGTGGTTGCCACGGAAAGTGTACATGGGGCCCTGGCCACCCACCAGGAAAATGGCCACATAGTCGGCGGCATTCACTTCGGTGAGCTTGCGGGTATTGGCCAGCATGTTGTTGAACCATTCCTGCTGCATATAGCCCAGGGAGATCACATCGTGGGCGCTGTAGCCGCTGGCGTCGGTGGGGTTGCTGTAACCATCCATCTGCAGGGCGCCGCCCTCGGTGCTCACCAGTTCCACTTCATAGCCTGCTTCCTGGAATACGCGGAGCGGGTGGGTGAGCTCAGCCGCCCAGAAGCCAATGGGCCATCCTGTTTGAGCGGATACGGAAGGCGAGCTGGCTACCATCAGGATCCTGCCTTTGCTGGGAGCGCCGTGGAAATGCACG
>JALOMZ010000023.1 GCA_025455205.1 Chitinophagaceae bacterium
CATCGGGCGCAGCACTGAGGTTTTCAATGGCAATGCTGGTGCGCTGTGGCGGTATGTACAACTGCAGGTAAGGATAGTGCTGGTGGGCGTGGATCTTCAACTGCACACCCAATGCCTGGTTGGTGAGGGTGCAGGCGGGTTGGTCTGTAGCCGGTTTCAGGAGGAAGCAGTTGTCAAGCTGGGTATCACCCAGCAGTGCGCCCTCCGTGAAGCGGGTGTCGGGCAGTAACTCGCCGGTGGGGATGAGCTCCTCGTTGAACTCGAGCATGGTATCGGAGGCGATCTGCATGTGCAATGCATCCACCGGAGCACCCAGGGAGAAATACGGATGCCAGCCATCGGAAACCGGAATGGGCTGGCTGTACCGGTTGGTTACCTCTGTGGTGATGGTGAGCCTGTTCTGCTGGGAAAGCGTATAGGTTACCACGATATCGTAGGGGAAGGGATAGCCATCGTCGGAACCGGCATAATGGTGTTTCAGCACCACCATGGCCAGCTGCTCATTGGCATCGTGGCTGATCACATCAAAGGGCACATCGTACAGCAAACCATGGATGGGCACGCCGTTGAGCTTGTATTTGCCGATGTGGTAGGTGTGTCCGCCAAAGCTGTACTGTCCGCCATTCAGCCGGCATACATAGGGTGAGAGCTTGCAGCTGCGGAAGCCTTTGGATTCGGCATGCCGGGCAAAATCATTCACATCGGAATAGCCCATGATCACCTGCAGCGGACTGCCCTGGTGGTTGTAGGTCCAATTATTCAGTATGGCGCCTTCCATAGGCCAGATGTCGATGGTGGAGGTGCCGGAGCTGAGTTGCACTTTGCTGGGCAGGATGTTGGTGTAATACATATGGTAAAAGTACAGCAGCTATTTTGTTTGTAGGGATTATGGCCTAATCATTTTTGCCGTTCGGGTAGCAGGCTGCTGCCTCTTTGCCTCCGGTCTTGGCAGGGCAGAAGTGGCGGCTGATTTTGATGGGCGCCGGGGGTTGTTTATTTTGCGCCAAATAGCAGGCATGCAAATTGGAATTCTGGGAGGAGGAAGCTGGGCAACAGCGCTGGCGAAGATGCTGACCGATAACGGCCACTCTATCTATTGGTGGTTGCGCAACGAGAAGACCATTGAACATATCCGCAGACGGCGACATAATCCGCAGTACCTGAGTAGCGTGTATTTCAATCCGCAGCTGCTCACATTGTCGGCGCAGGTGGAGGAAGTCATTGCAGCCTGCGATGCCGTGGTGGTGTGTATTCCGAGTTCCTACCTGCTCTCCGCCCTCGAAGGCTTGCCGGCAGATTGCTTCAGGGGCAAGAAGATTATTTCGGCTGTAAAGGGCATTTTACCCAACGACAGCCACCAGCTGCTGAATGAATACCTGCACGAGCATTTCCAGGTGCCGGTGGAGGATTATTTTACCATCATGGGCCCCTGTCATGCCGAGGAGGTGGCGGCAGAGAAATTGTCCTACCTCACATTCAGTGGTGAAGATGTGGCCATGGCACAGCAGATAGCCGAGCATTTTCGTACCTATTACCTCAACACCGTGGTGAACCACGATATATGGGGCACCCAGTATGCCGCCGTGCTGAAGAATATTTATGCCGTAGGGGCAGGTATTGCCCACGGGCTGGAATATGGTGATAATTTCCTGAGTGTGTACATTGCTAATGTGGCCGATGAGATGGTGGCCTTCCTGAAGAAGGTGATGGACACCAAGCAGGCGCCCGATGCCGGCAAGATCAACTATGCCAGCAGCGTGTACCTGGGCGACCTGCTGGTTACCTGCTATTCACTGTTCAGCCGTAACCGCACTTTCGGCAATATGATCGGCAAAGGATATTCGGTTAAAGTGGCACAGCTGGAGATGAACATGGTGGCCGAGGGCTACCCGGCCAGCAAGGGCTTGTATTTCACCAACCAGACCATGGGGGCGCATACGCCTATTGCGGAAACCATATACCGCATACTCTGGGAGCAATTGCCGGCGGAAGAAGGTTTCCGTTCCATTGAGCAAGTGCTCAAATAAGATTCCTGCCTTTCATCCCTTATCTGCAGGCCAGCGTGGCATTTGGCAATCCTTTAGCGTGGGGCGGATGTAACTTGTGGGCTATGCCTGCGTTCTAATGATTATATGATGCCCCTGTCGATTAGTATATATGGACCGTTATTTGCCCTTGGGACCCTTGCCCTGGTAGCAGGGGTGAATGCATTCCGTGCCATTTTCAGGCGGAGCAGGAACATTATTTCCTGATCATTCTTCTAAAAACAGTGAGCTGGCAATATGGTCGGCATAAAGCTTGCCCGTGGTGGTAAGCACCAGGTGGTTGTTTTGCATCACCAGCCATTCTTTTTTGATAAACTCCTGGGCCGTTCCGGCAAACTCTTGCCAGGCATCGGTATGCGCATCGATGCCTGCAATCTGAGGAAGCGTGCTATCCAGGGGTAATCCTTCGATGGTGCGCAACAGGGTCATAATGGTTTCATTAATCCGCATCACCGGCGACAGTTGTTCGCTTTCAAAAGCAGGCTGGCCTGCCATCAGCTGGCTGATGTAGAGGGCATTGTTGGGAATATTCCACCAGCGGGTAAAGGCGCCATTGAATGAGTGGGCCGATGGTCCGAATCCATAATAGGGCTTACCCTGCCAATAGCTGCTGTTGTGCCGGCTGCGCATGCCGGGCAGGGCAAAATTGGAAATTTCATAATGTTCATATCGCTGCGTGGCAAGCAGATCCATCAGCAGAAGGAATTGTTCCGCCTGCAGGGAATCGCTGGGTGGTTGCACCTTGCCTTTGCGGATAAAATGATGGAGGGCTGTTTTCTCTTCCACGGTGAGGGCATAGCAGCTCAGGTGCGGCACCTGCAGGGATACGGCGGTTTCAATATTCTGCTGCCACCTGGCCGTAGACATGCCGGGTACCCCATAGATCAGGTCAATGCTAAGGTTGGTGATGCCGGCATCCTGTGCATCTGCATGATTGCACGCCAATGCTCAGCCGGTTGATGCCCATAGACACCAGCTCCCGGATCTTATCGGGCTTCAGGTCGTCGGGGTTGGCTTCCAGGGTAAGTTCTGCGTTGGCACTCACCGAAAAACGCTGGTTGATCTTTTCCAGGATGGTCTCCAGTTCCTGCTGATTCAGCAGGCTGGGGGTGCCGCCGCCAAAATAGATAGTGTCTGCCTGCCGGTCTATGGGTTGTTCACCGGGAAACTGCAGCAGATCCAGTTCCCGCAACAATGCTTCCACGAATTCGTTTTTGCGGTGCAGGGAGGTGGAGAAATGGAAATTGCAGTAATGGCATGCCTTGCTGCAAAAAGGGATATGGATATAGATGCCAGCCATGTGTACAGCACCAAAGGTGCACATTATGGGGGCAACAATTTAGTTTTGATCATATGCGCACCTGGATGATCCTGCTTTTGTTATTTGCCTGCTGGCCTTTCCGGCTGATGGCGCAGGGCAGGTACAGGGTGCAATACCAACCAGAGCGCTCCGCTGCCGACATGGGCGGGCTGCGGCTGTCAGCCGTGTTCAATTCCCGGGAGGATGCACAACGCTACATTGAGCAGTTGCCGGCACGTCTGGTTGCCCGGGGCTATTTGGCAGCGTCCGTTGACTCGGCCCGGTATGACAGCACTGTTGCCTCCGTATGGCTGTATACGGGCGAACGCTATCGCTGGCGTCATTTGCGGTACGACAGCACGGCCACAGCCTGGATGGACAGGATGCCGGGCAGGAATCTCCGCATGCCGGATAATGCACCCCTGCCACCCGACAGCCTGCAGCAGCTGCTGCTGCAATACCTGGCCAGCCAGGGCTATCCCTTTGCCGGCCTGGCCTGGGATAGTGTGCATATTGAAAACGGCTGGCTGGATGCACGCATGGTGCTCACAACAGGCCCTCCCTATAAGCTGGACAGCATTGTGCAAACGGGCACGGCCCGCTTCAACAGGCATTTCCTCTACCGCTACCTGCAGCTCAGGCCCGGCATGCCCTACAACCAGCAGCTGCTGGAACAGGCCGACCAGCGGCTTGATGAACTGCTTTTTGCAGAGCGGAAAAAGCCCTCGGAAATGCAAATGCTGGGCACTGGCGGCGTGTACAACGTATTCCTCGATACCCGTCGCAGCAATGTGTTCAACGTATTGCTGGGTGCCATGCCCGCCAGTACCCAAACGCCCGGGGAGCAACTGCTCATCACGGGCGATGTGAACCTGCTGCTGCGCAATGCCCTGGGGGCAGGGGAGACCATTGCGGCCAACTGGCAGCAACTGCAGTACAAATCGCCGCGCATTAACCTGCTCTACCAGCAACCCTATCTGTTCAGCAACCGCGCCGGCATTGATTTCCAGTTCGACCTGTTCCGAAAGGATACCCAGTTCCTTAATCTGCAGTTCCGCCTGGGCATACCCTACCAGATCAGCCTGCAGCAGACCGGCAAAGTGTTTTACCAATTGCAGCGGAACAACGTAGCCTATGTGGATACAGCCCTTGTGATGCAAACCAGGCAGTTGCCCGACCTGGCCGACTTTACCGTATCTAACCTGGGGGTGGAATGGAGCCTGGAGGCCACCGATTACCGCTACAACCCGCGCCGCGGCACCCAGGCGCAGGTGCTGTCCCTCGGCGGATTGAAAACCATACGCCCCAATAACACCATCACCAACCTCAAGGATCCGGCAGACCCTTCGTACGATTATGGCAACCTATACGATACCGTGCAGCTGCGCACCTACCAGCTGCGCATAAAGGGTTCACTGGCCCGGTATTTCCCGTTGGGCAGGCAGGCCACTGTGCAAACGGCGGTACAGGGTGGCTGGCTGCAGAGCGCCAACTACTACCGCAACGAGCTGTTCCAGATTGGGGGATACAAGTTGCTGCGAGGTTTTGATGAGGAATCCATTTATGCCCGAGGCTATCTCACCGGCACCCTGGAATACCGGTACCTCACCGCGCGAAATGGCTATCTGTTTGCCTTTGCCGATGGCGGGTTGGTGCAGTATAAAGACCAGCAACAGCAATTCGCCAATCGTTATGTTGGGGCGGGCCTGGGCATTCACTTCCAAACACGCAATGCGGTGGTTAACCTCAGCTGGGCCATTGGTAAGCGCAACGACCTGCCCCTCGACCTGCGGCAATCGAAGATCCACCTGGGCTTTGTAAACTATTTCTGAACAGCTGTGTATTTCAGCGCCGGGGTATGGTGGGCATGGGTATTTTTGTCCCCATGGGTTTCTTGCGCCGTCTTCTCGTTTTGGCTGCTGTTGTGATTCCGGCGCTGCTGGCTTCCGGGCGCTTGGCGGCGCAGGACAGCACCGTGCAGGAGGATACGCCGCTGGTGTTGCAGCCCGCTGTTGCAACACCTGATTCCCTGTCACCGGCCACCACGGATACCCTGGCCCGCCCCCCGGCGATCGTGGAGCCAGATACCACCCTGGCATTCTTCAACCAGCTGAACCCCTTCATTGATACCGGAGGCAGCCTGTTCTACCGGATGGAATCTTCCTTTGAGCCTCCCAACAAAGACCTGCTCTTTTACTGGCTGGCTGGCGGTGTGCTGGTGCTTGGCATCATCCGGATCGCCTTCTCGAAGTATTTCTCCGACATGCTGCGCATTTTCAGCCAGACCACCTTCCGCCAGAAGGCCATTCGCGACCAGCTGGTGCAAAACAGGCTGGCTTCCCTGCTCATGAATCTCTTCTTCTGTTTTTCTGCCGGCACTTTTCTGTACCAGCTGGGAGCATACAGGCAATGGTTCGGCCCCGGAACGGTGTGGTGGCAGCAATCAGTGCTTTGCATGGCCTTTGTGGCGGCCGTATACGCAGTTAAATACATGACCATCCACCTGAGCGGCTGGCTCTTTGGCCTCCGCGAACTGGCCGATACCTATACATTCATGGTTTTTCTGGTCAACAAAGTAGTGGGTATCATGCTGTTGCCGGCCTCCATTGCCCTGGCGCTGGGAGTGGCCGACCTGAAGGCGATGATGGTGGTGGCCAGCCTTTTCGGGCTGGGATTCCTGTTCCTGTACCGCTATGTGCTGGCCGTGCCGCTGCTCCGTCAGCATGTTCGGGTGATTCCCTTCCACTTTTTTATTTACTTTTGCGCTTTCGAAATTGTACCCGTGCTGGTGATTTATAGATGGATGTTGTCTATCATTGGCCAGTAACAATAGTATATACCCGCAACCATTGTGAACCACATGAGCACAAACGGAGCAAAGAGCGGCCCCAAAACGGCCAACAAGCCCCTGCAAATTCTAATCACACAACCCAAGCCAGCTTCTGACAAGTCGCCCTATTATGAGCTGGAAAGAAAGTATGGTGTACAGCTTGAGTTTCAGCCGTTTATTCAGCTGGAGCCTGTGCCGGCCAAGGAATTCCGCCGGCAAAAGGTAGACATCGCCAGCTTCACCGCTGTCATTTTCACCAGTCGCAATGCTATTGACCATTTCTTTCGGATTTGTGAAGAAATGCGGCTGACGGTGAGCCAGGATACCAAATACTTCTGCATCACCGAGGCCGTGGCCCTGTACCTGCAGAAGTTCATCCTCTACCGCAAGCGCAAGGTGTTCTATGGTGCCGATGGTACCAACAAGTCGCTGTTCGATGTGATCAACAAACACAAGGAAAACGAACGTTTTCTGTATCCCTGCAGCGAAAACCAGCAGGACAATGAGATCGTGAACTGGCTGAAGAACAACAAGGTGGAATTCGAAACACCCTATATGTACCGGTCCATCAGTGCTGATGTGAAGGGCCTGCTGACCGAAAAGAGCTTCGACGTCATCTGTTTCTTCACGCCCAGCGGTGTTCGCAGCCTGTTTGACAATATCCCCAACTACAACCAGAACGGCACCTTTATCGGGGGCTTTGGCAGCAACACGCTCAAAGCCATCGAGGACTTTGGATTGAACCTGCACATCAAAGCGCCCCTCCCGGAATCACCCAGCATGATCACTGCGCTGGACCGTTTCCTGGCAGAGAAAGTAGGGAAGAAGGGATAGGGAGTTACATCCGATTTCATTTCATAAGAGAATTACTGAAAAACGCCGGCACCAAAGCCGGCGTTTTTTTTCGGGTTTCATAACCCGGGCCTCCCGGGTGCCTGCACCTTTGGGGAGCGGGGGCACAAAACCCCGGATATCCATGGCCAACCGATTACAGTTTGAAACCAGTCCCTACCTGCTGCAGCATGCCCATAACCCGGTAGACTGGTATCCCTGGTGTGAAGAGGCGCTGCAGCGTGCCCGGGAGGAGCAGAAACTGATATTGGTGAGCATCGGGTATTCGGCCTGCCACTGGTGCCATGTGATGGAACGGGAGAGCTTCGAAGACCAGGCCACGGCGGAGATCATGAACCGCCACTTCATCAGTATCAAGGTGGACCGCGAGGAGCGGCCCGACCTGGACCAGGTGTTTATGGATGCGGTGCAGGCCATATCAGGCAGTGGAGGCTGGCCGCTCAATGTATTTCTCACACCGGAAGGAAAGCCATTTTACGGGGGCACCTATTTTCCGCCGGTGCGGGCTTATAACCGCAGCAGCTGGCGTGAGGTGCTGTATGCCCTGCAGCAGGCCTGGCGCGAAAAGCCCGGCGATATCCTGGAGCAGGCAGATACGCTCACCGAGCATATCCGCACGGCCAGCCAGGTGGCATTGGCCGCAGAGCCGGCGGCCCTTTTCGAGGTTGACCAGCTGGCCTCTGTTGGTGTGGCCATCCTCCAATCGGCCGACAGGCAGTGGGGCGGCTTTGGCAAGGCCCCCAAGTTTCCACAGACCATGAGCATCCAATGGCTGCTGCGCCAGTATTATTACTTCCAAACCTATGGGTCGCCGGCCGATCTGCCCTTCCATCCCCTCGAACTGTTGCGGCAGGCCACGCTTACCCTCGACAAGATGATGGCGGGTGGCATGTACGACCACCTGGGCGGCGGCTTTGCCCGGTACAGTACTGATGAACGATGGCTGGCCCCCCATTTCGAAAAAATGCTCTACGATAATGCCCTTTTAGTGTCAGTATACAGTGAAGCCTACCAGCTTACCCGTGCAGACCGCTATGCCATGGTTATTCGGGACACCCTGGCGTTTGTGGAGCGGGAATGGCAGCACCCTGATGGCGGCTTCTGCAGTGCCCTGGATGCCGATAGTGAAGGGGCCGAAGGCCGCTACTACACCTGGCAGCGGGCTGAGGTGCAGCAAGTGCTGGGGGAGGGCCCGCTGGCCGATCTCTGCTGCGATTATTACAATATTTCAGATGAGGGCAACTGGGAGGGAACCAATATTTTGTGGACACCCCAGCCACTGGAGGCATTCTGTATGACCAGGGGCCTTGACCCGGACGACACCAGGCAACATCTGGCGGCTGCCCGGGCAAAACTGCTGGCAGGGCGTTCCCACAGAGTGCGGCCCCTGTTGGACGACAAGAAGCTTCTGGGCTGGAATGCGCTGATGATTACCGCCTGTTGCAAGGCCTGGGCTGCCCTGGGCGAGGTCCGATGGCTTGAGATGGCCTGCCGCTGCGCCGGTTACCTGGAAGCGGCCATGACCAATCCGGCCGGAGGCTACCACCACAATGAAAAGAATGGAAAGGCGGCCAACCCGGCATTCCTCGACGACCTGGCGTATTATGCTGAGGCCCTGATCCACCTGCAGGAGGCTACTGGCGAGGTGGCCTACCTGCAACGGGCAAAAGCAGTGATGGAATTGATTATCAGTGACTTTTCTGATGAGCGGGAACTATTTTTCTATTTTACCCCCCATGGCCAGCAGGACATCCTGGTGCGCAAAATTGAAACCTACGACGGGGCCACGCCCGCGGGCAACAGTGTGATGGCCTTCAACCTGTATTCCCTGGGTATTTTATGCGGAATGTCGGCATGGCAGGAGCGTGCCGCAAAGATGCTGGCCCGGGTGCAGCAGCTGGTGGGCCGCTATCCCAACAGTTTTGCCAACTGGGCCCAGATGATGCAGTGGATGGTATATACGCCCTGGGAAATGGCTGTGGTGGGGCCGGAAGCCGGACGCCTTGCCCGGGAGGTGCTGACTGCCTATTTGCCCAATAAGGTATTGCAGTGGACGACAGAGCCGGTCGTAGCAGACCAGTTTCCCCTGCTCGCGGGCAAGACGGCAATGGACAAGACTGCCCTGCTGTACCCGTGCCGCCAGTATGCCTGCCAGTCGCCGGTGGATTCCCTGGCCGATTTCCGGTTTGGAGTGAAAAACAGCGGCTAAGCACCCCGGTTGGGGTCAAAAAAAATATAGGGCACTCATAATATGGTGCAATAATTGCCGTTCTATAGCGTTAGTCTATCCACAGGTTGTGAGCAACTAACCCACAGGCCTGAAAAGGGTAAAATTTATTTTGCCGCGGTTGGGGAATCCTGAGAACTCATTCTCTTACTTTTGGGCGCTTAATTTTCGTTGTGATCAAATGAAACAACAAATCTTTCAATTTACAGCCGTTTCGCTGCTGGCTCTCAGCCTGGCCAGTTGTGGTAAGTCTGGAAAAACCAAGGGTGGCCTTCCCAACGACGGGCAGGTACACGGGGTGGCTCCGGCTACCAAACCCGGGCTTACCAAGCCGCTTGGCATGGTCTATGTGCCACCCGGCACCTTCCACATGGGGCCCAGCGATGAGGATGTAACCTACGCACTCACCGCCAGGAACAAGCAAGTGTCCATACAGGGTTTCTGGATGGACGCCACGGAGATTACCAACAACCAATACCGTCAGTTTGTATACTGGGTGCGGGATTCCATTTCGGCCAAGATCCTGGGATATGTGAAGAATGTGGATGGCGTGGATTATGTAGACTGGGCCAAGGCCAGAACCATCAAGTACCACGATAAGGCTACCATTGAGAAGCTGGACCCCATCATCATTCCTCCGCCTGACCGTATTTATGGTAAGAAGGAAATAGATCCCGAAAAAATAGAATACCAGGTAGAATATTTCGACCTGAAGGAAGCGGCTAAGCTCGAAAACAAAAACCGTCCCCGCAGTGCTTTCCTGGTAAAATACAAGGAGCGGATCTACCCGGATACCCTGGTGTGGATGCGCGACTTCTCCTACAGCTACAACGAGCCCATGACCAAGAAGTACTTCTCCCATTATGCTTTTGGCAACTACCCCGTTGTGGGGGTTAGCTGGAAGCAGGCAGAAGCTTTTTGCCGCTGGCGTACAACCTACCTCAACAGTTTCCTCGACAGCAAGA
Source organism: Chitinophagaceae bacterium (assembly GCA_025455205.1). Classification (GTDB taxonomy): domain Bacteria; phylum Bacteroidota; class Bacteroidia; order Chitinophagales; family Chitinophagaceae; genus Phnomibacter. The sequence continues at coordinate 10,220 of JALOMZ010000023.1, forward strand.
AGAAGCAGACGGAATCTGATTTCCGGCTGCCCACCGAAGCGCAATGGGAATATGCAGCCCGCGGCGGCCGTTCACAGGCACCCTTCCCATGGGGTGGTATGTACCTGCGCAACCGCAAGGGATGCATCCTGGCCAACTTCAAGCCCGGACGCGGCAACTATCCGGAAGATGGCGGTTTCTACACCGTGCGTGCCGACGCTTACTGGCCCAACGACTTCGGCCTGTACTGCATGGCCGGAAACGTGGCGGAGTGGACATCCTCCCTGTATTATGAAGGAAGCTACAATTTCCAGCATGATATGAACCCCGATATCCGCTGGAATGCCAAGGACAGTGATCCTCCCCGCATGAAGCGCAAGGTGGTGCGCGGCGGCAGCTGGAAAGACGTGGGTTGGTTTCTGCAAACCAGTTCCCGTACATACGAATACCAGGATACAGCCAAGTCCTATATCGGATTCCGCACCGTCATTGACCTGCCCGTATTTGGCCAGGGCGGCAAGGGCTCCAAAAAATAACCGTATGACCATGTAAAAGCCGGGTAGGCCGGCTTTTATGTATGAAACAAAGCACAGTATCCTGCGCCTTTCCAGAGGCCGGGCCTCTGGAAGTGCTGCAATCGAATATCAATCCCACAAAACTAACCTCTCAAAAAACCAAAAATTAAATTCTATGGCTGGCGTTTCTAGAAGAACCGAAGTGATCGTTAACATCGTAGTCTGCGTGGGTGCAGCTATCGTAATCTTCGGTGCATGGGCAAAGATTCTGCACAAGTCCTTTGCCGATATTATGCTCACCATTGGTCTGTTGACCGAAGCTTTCATCTTCCTGGTATATGCATTCCTGCCCCCGCCGTATTCTGCGCCTCCGCCGGTAGCTGCTGGAGAGTCCGGAAACCCCGCCCTCAAGTCGCTCGATAAAATGCTCCAGGAAGCCGATATTACGCCCACCAACCTGCAGCGCCTCAGCGCCGGTTTTTCCAAGCTGGGTACCACCGTTGACAAAATGGGAGAGATCGGAGATGTGGTGAAGAGCACCGGTGACTTCTCTGCCAACGCCCGTGCCGCAGCCGATGCCATGGGCCAGGTAAAAGGAGCTATGGATAAAACGGTAGGCGCTATGAACAGCTTCAATGAAGCCAGCGAAAGCACCAAGCAATTCCATGGCCAGGTGCAGAACCTCACCAAGAACCTGGGTGCACTCAATGCCATTTATGAACTGGAGCTTCAGGATACCAACAACCACCTGAAGGCCATGAATAAATTCTTCGGCAACCTCAGTGCCGTATCTGAGTCCATGGCTGGCAGCGTAGACGATGCCAAACAGGCACAGGCCCAGATCAACCAACTGGCCAACAACCTGGCCAAGCTCAATAATGTGTATGGCAACATGCTGAGTGCCATGCAGGGCAGGAGCTGAGCATAGCAGCCGTCCGCACCCTCCCATGTAAAGGGGTGCGGACCGCTTCTATCATGGCCAAGGTGAACCAATCAATTTAGACACTGCTTATTAATCCGAAAATCCCCCTAACATATGGCTTTACCTAAAGAGCCACGGCAGAAGATGATCAACCTGATGTACCTGGTACTGACGGCTCTGCTGGCACTTAACGTATCCAACGAAATCCTGAACGCCTTCAAGACGGTAGACAATAGCCTGCTGAATTCCAACGACGTCATCAAGAGCTCCAACCAGGTTATTGCCAACTCCCTTGCGGAGCAGGGTAAGAAGCCTGAGCTCGCTGCCAAGGTGGCTATCTGGAAGCCCAAGGCCGATTCTGCCATTAAGCTGGCCAATGATATGTCTGCTTATATCGAGGAGGTCAAGAAGCGTCTGAAGCTGGAATCCGGACTGGTGATGGAAGATGGCGTGGAAGTGTTCAAGGAAGACGACCTGGATGCTGCTACCCGCCTGCTGGACGTAAAGGGCGAAGGCCCCAAACTGCAGGCTGCCCTCCAGAAGTTCCTGGATGATGTAACCAAAATAGTTCCGGCCGAACAGCGGAGTAAGCTGCCGAAACTCCCCATTGACCTCAGCGTGCCCAAGACCAAGAACATGGGCAGCAATACCTGGACCTCTGCCTACTTCCGCATGGCTCCTACTGTAGCCGGCCTTACCATCCTCAGCAAGTTCCAGAACGACGTGCTCCGTGCCGGCAACCTGGTGGCTGAATTCTGCCAGGGCCAGATCGGCAAGGTGGAAGTGGTACTCGACAAGTTTGAGATCCTCACCAGCCAGAACTCTACTTACCTGCTGCCCGGTCAGCAACTGGAAGTGAAGGCCGGCATTGGTGCCTTCAGTTCTGCAGCCAAGCCTACCATTACCATCAATGGTGTGTCTCAGGTAGCTAATGACAGTGGTTTTGCCCGTTACACCACCACCATTGGTGGCGGCGGTGGCGGCAGCGTACCGGTTACGGTTTCTTTCAAAGATCCCAACACCGGACAGGAAGTAACCAAGAGCACCACAGTCAACTATACCGTAGGTCAGGCTTCTGGCGCCTCCATATTCCTGGAAAAGATGAACGTAATGTATGTGGGCGTGGATAACCCCCTTACCCTCAGCACGGGTAGCGGCAAGCGCGAAAACGCCAAGGTTACTTTTAGCGGAGGTACCATTTCCAGTGCAGGAGGCGATAAGTACATTGCCAAGCCTTCTGAAACAGGCCCGGCCACGGTAACCATTACGGTGGATGGCAAGAGCTTCCCCTTCCCCATCCGTTGCAAATTGCTCCCCGACCCCATTGCCCTGGTGGGCACCCTGAAAGGCGGGCGGGTGCAGTCGGCCCAGTTCAAGGCCAGTGGTGGTGTTCGTGCCGCCCTGCAGGACTCAGAATTTGATGCCCAGTTCCAGGTGGTGAGCTATACACTGGCTGGTAATGGCGCCGGTTTCCAGCAATACACCCCTGTGGCCGTAAACGGTGCACAGTGGGGCAGCAACGCCGTAATCACCCAGGCCAAGCCGGGTAGTTCGATATTCATTGACGACATTATTGTTAGGGGCCCCGATGGCCGGAACAGGAAACTGCCCGCCATTGCCTTCCAGCTGCAATAATGCCCAATAGATAAGCGTTTTAATAGCTGCAGGCTTTGTGGAAAGGCCTGCAGCTTTATCAGTAATTTGATGACAAACTCTGGTAGACTTATGAAGCGGATCGTAGTTTTTTCCCTGGTGTTGACCGCGCTGCTGACAGAAACTGTTGACGGCATCGGCCAAACAAGGCGCAGGGCTCCCCAGCGCCGCACCAACACCACCCGTACAGCAGCCGTGCAGCAACCGCCGGCTCCCGCCGTGGTGGATACGCCGGTGGTGAAACCCAAGGTGGAAGAAAAGGATACCATTCCGCTGAAGCAGATTCCTGCCTCACGCCGCCCCAGTACCACCATCCAGGGTGATATTGTGAAGGACAAGACCCCGCTGCCATACGACCACCTGCGCGTAGACGACGTGGTGTACAAGCAGGTCATCTGGCGCGAACTGAGCACCAGGGAAAAAATGAACCTGCCCTTCCGATATGAAGCCAACGAAGACAACGGCAACCAGCGTTTCTTTAACATAATCCTCAAGCATATCAAGGAAGGGGACATCACAGCCTGGAATAACGTGGACGACCGTTTTACCACGCCGCTCACCGTAGACGAAGTGGCAACCATGCTGGCGGGCAAGAAGTATACGATGTCGAAGATCGACTATGAGAAGGATCCCGATGGCTCCAAGGGCATCATGAAGGACACCGTCATCCGCGATGAATTCGACGAAAACTCCATTACTGCCTTCCGGATCAAGGAGGAAGTGATCTTTGACCGCGAAACCAGCCGCCTGTTTTTCCGCATCCTGGGCGTTGCCCCGGTGAAGGCCATTTACAACGACGATGGCTCCTTCCGGGATGCTTTCCCGATGTTCTGGCTTTACTACCCCGACCTGCGTCCCGTTCTGGCCAAGTATGAGGCGTAC
>JALOMZ010000303.1 GCA_025455205.1 Chitinophagaceae bacterium
GCCCGGCTGCATGCCTGCCGCGAGGCCGGCATCCACGACGTGATCATCGACCCGGGTTTTGGGTTTGCGAAGACGGCCGCGCATAATTTCCGGTTGTTGCAGCAACTCTACGCATTCAAAATATTAGGCCGGCCCCTGTTGCTGGGTGTGAGCCGAAAGTCGACTATTTATAAAACTCTAGGCGTGACGGCTGCGGAGGCGCTGAATGGCACCACGGTGCTCAACACCATTGGGTTGCTGAAAGGGGCTTCCATCCTGCGGGTGCATGATGTGAAAGAGGCTGTGGCATGATGTGAAAGAGGCTGTGGAGACGGTAAAGCTGGTGCAGGCCATGCAGCTTTGAACCACGGAGGTGAAGGAGGATCCTTGTGCTCTGCGGGACTTGCAGTTCCGCAGGCTCTTGGAGTCGCCTTTGGCGATGATGATATTGTTTTGGCATGCTTTGCATGCGTTTTGAATTACCGCAGAGTGGCAGAGAAAAGGAGGGTCTCCTTCGGAGCGGGGCATGCTGCGCATGTTTTTTTAACCGCCAAGACGGGGAAGCGCAAAGGATTTTGGAAGCTGAATCCCTCCTTGCGCCAGCGTCTCGCTGGTGCCGGTTAATGGGACGCGGATGACACTGATTTACCGCAGCGTTGCAGAGAAGAGGCTCCTACGGAGCGGGGAATGCTGCGTATGTTTTTTAACCGCGAAAACGCGGATCTTTTGAGCCACGGAGGCGAAGGAGGAACCACAGAGACACGGTGGCACAGAGGGGCACAGAGGGAGTTTTCGCTGCGCGAAAACAGGGCTGCCGCATTTCTGAGCAGGCTGCTTCATCGCTGCCTTACAAGCATTTCGCAGGTGCTTTCGGCTCTCCCGGCCTGCTATAAGGTGCCTCACGCAGCACCAACGCTTGAACTTTGGAACACTTGAACTTTCGAACTTTTCCTTCCCGACCTGCCGGGACTTGCAGACCCGACAGGACGGGTGTTACCTTGGTCAGATCATGATCAGTAGGGCCACCGCCGCCACTGACATCAGCACAAAGGCTAGCCCACCCATGGCATTGGTCCAGCGGTCGTTGGTATAGCGACCCATGATCTTTTTGTTGTTGCTCATGTGCAGCACAATGGCAATGAGCACCGGCGCTACCAGTCCATACAGTACGGCGGTATAGAGCAGTGCTTTCACAGGACTGATACCAATAAACAGTATGCTGATGCCAATGCCTACCGACACCAGCAGGGTAATATAGAATCCTTTGGCTTCATGGAATTTTTTGTTCATGCCCTCTTCCCAGCCAAAGGTTTCCGCCATCATATAACTGAGCGAACCAGCCAGCACGGGCACTGCCAGCAGCCCGGTGCCCATCACGCCCAAAGCAAACAGCCAGGCCGCCATATCGCCGGCTAAAGGCCTCAGGGCCCGGGCAGCCTCTTCCACCGTTTCTATATCGTGCATGCCGGCCTGGAACAATACGGTACCAGCGGTAAGGATGATGAAATAGAATACCAGGTTGCTGAACGCTATGCCGCCTTTTACATCGGTGTTCATATCCCGGATAATGCGTTTGTTCACCACCAGGTGCAAATCGTTCTCTTCCTCCACTTCCATACTGGCCTGCCAGAAGAAGAGGTAGGGAGAAATGGTGGTGCCCAGGATACCCACCAGCGCCATCAGGAAAGCTGCATCCCAGCGTATTTCAGGAATAAATGTATGCCGGAGCACCTGCAGCCAGTTGGTCCCCGTAAAAAAGGGGATCAGCAAGTAGGTGAATAACGTTATACAAAGCCATTTGAGTACGGTGGCTATTTTCCGGTAGTTCCATTGCACCATGGCATACATCATGCTCACCGTGAACAGCAGGGAAAAAGCCGGGGCCGGTACATCGGGAAGTACCATATGCGCCACAGCGCCCATGCCGGCAATATCGGCGCCGATGTTGAGGGTGATGGATGGGAAACTCACGAGCAATATCAGGTACAACACCCAGCGCGGATAATGCTGGCGGATATTGCCCATCAGGCCGCGGTCGGTGACCAGGCCAATGCGGGCACACATTTCCTGGATGGCCACCATCATGGGATAGGTGACCAGGGCGGTCCACAGCAGCTGTGTGCCAAAGCGGGCACCCGCCTGTGAATAGGTGGCTATACCGGAAGGGTCGTCGTCGCTGGCACCGGTGATGAGGCCGGGCCCAAGCTTGCGCAACCAAAGCTTGCTCTTCTTTTTGTGATGACGACCCGTCATTATAAGGCACCCGATTTACAGGTAAGGTAACACGAAATGCGTAAACAGGGCATGACCCAGGGCAGCCTCTATGTTCGGGTATTCATTCCGCAACGTCGTTTAGTTGGTGTCTATAGATATCATGCTGCGAAATCTGCGGGGATATTTCCCGAAAATGACTCCAATCCTTCTGCAGATGCAGGCGGATGAAAAAGGTACCCATTGTTAAATAAACGACATTGCCTGAGGACAAATCAAATACCAACATGATCTTTTCGTGACTTTCGGCATTGCTGTTGCGACCCTACGGGGCGCTGGGTTTTCATGGCCCGTTGAGGTGCTACCGATATGCTGTCCCGCTGGGACAGGCCGGGGCATACCCCTGTGAAGTGCGGATCATCCGGGCCGGGCCATGATAACCTCCTCGTCCCTTTGGGGACGAAATGTCGGTAGGCAGAAACGCAGCCATGATGCCCCTTGTCCTGTAGGGACAAAACAAAAAACACGTTCTTAACCTGACTTCCAGCATTGACATTGCGACCCTATGGGGCCGATGTCAAATCGCACATTGACTGCTAACAATATGCTGGCCCGCTGGCCAATGTCATAAAAATAATGTCTGCGGATATCATGCTGCGGAATCTGCGGGGATATTTCCCGAAAATGACGCCCATCCTTCTGCAGATGCAGGCGGATGAAAAAGGTACCCATCGTTAAATAAACGACATTGTATTCATTCCTCCTCAGTGTCCGCTTCTTCTGTCAGGGGCAGTTCGGGAGGGTTTTCATCTGCTATTTGCTTGCTGGTGCGTGCACCCAGTGTTTTCAGCTGCTGGGCCTGGCTGAGGGCGTTGCCGCGGCCGGTATACAGTTGCCCTTTGGCGGCAGTGAAGCTCTGCGTGGCATCCTGCAGCTTCTTGCCGATGTTCTCGAAATTGTCGAGAAAACCGGCCAGTTTATCATACAGCTTGCCGGCCCGCTCGGCCATGAGGGCGGCATTGCGGTTGATATCGTCCTGCTTCCAGAGTTCGTGGATCAGCTTCATGGCGCTGAGCAACAGGGTAGGGCTCAATAGCAGGATCTTGCGGTCGTGGGCATATTTCCACAATTGATGGTCGGCCTGCATGGCGGTGATGAAGGCCCCCTCTACCGGAATGAAGAGGAGTACATAGTCGAGCGAGCCCCGGATATGGTGGTACTGCCTGCCCGCCAGTCCATCGATGTGCTGCTTCACACTGCGCACCAGCAGGTTCAGCTGGGTTTGCTGCTCTGCAGGCTCTGATGCTTCCAGCATGCGCTGGTAATGCACCAGGCTCACCTTGCTGTCGATCACCACATAGCGGTCGTCGGGGTAGCGCACCACAAAATCGGGCCGGATGGTTTGACCATCGTCGTTGGTGGCCGTTTGCTGGGTGAAGTAGTGCACGTCTTTCTGCAGGCCTACGTGCTGCAAAATGGTTTCCAGGATGCTCTCGCCCCAGTTGCCCTGCTGCTTCACCTGGCTGCTGAGGGCGCGTGTAAGGCTTTCGGCCTGCCGGCTCAGCTGCTGGTTGAGTTCGGCCATCAGGCGCACCTGTTCTTTCAGTTCGGTACGTTCGTTGGAGGCCAGGGAAAATTTTTGTGTGATGTCGGCTTTGAACTCTTCCAGTTTCTGCCGCACGGGTTGCAGCAGGTCGTTCAGCTTGGT
>JALOMZ010000024.1 GCA_025455205.1 Chitinophagaceae bacterium
TTGGGATTGCAGTGGTATCCGGCCGGGTACAGGCTGTGTGGCACCACATAGGTCAGCATACCATAGCCCATGGTTTCTTCGAAGCCGGGCGGCAGGTGCTGCAAAACGGCCTGGCGCAGTGCCTCCATGGCCCCTCGCCGGTCATCCGGTAGTTCGGCCATGTATTGCTCGGGAGTGGTAGCTGTGCTGGTCATGCGAATGATTTTGGAGAACAATGTATTCAAATTGGGGCAGGAAGAAAAGCCGGTCATCCTTTAGCGCCATGAACATTCTCCCGAATCACTCATTCATGTGGTTGTTGCCCTTGTTTCCTGCCACGATTTTTGCCTCAGTATTCATCACCCACTCACCCATACATATCCATCACTATGAAACACCCACTGTATCTGAGCCTTGCTGTTCTGTTGTTTGCAGCCTGCAACAAGCCTATTGAGTTGCCGCCACCTTCTGCCGAAAAGACCATCAGCCTGGACCTTAGCAGCGGCACCATTGCTGCCGCCACCATCGACTCGGTGGAAGTGTTTTTTTCGGCCCCCGGCAAGCCACCAATACGCAGCCTCATGCAGTTCACCCAAAGCGGATGGCAAATGCCTGCACCGCCATTGGCGGCAGGCGACTATGCTATCAACTTCCGGGTATATGCGCGGGAAATCCAGCCAGGCAAAACCCTCCGCTTCCAGTATGCCCAGGCACAGGTTATTGGCCTGCCACTGACGGAAAGCAAAGTGTTCAAAGGTCCCAATGGAACTTTGGAAGACCGCTGGCTCAAGCGGATGTTTGTGCAGGATACTGCGCTGAAGACCACGTTTATCATGGGCCTGCATGCTGAGGACCCGTTTTTTGAACTGCAGGTGGGCGAGGGCATGCGCTTTCAATATGTTTATATTGACAAGATTGCCCACTGGCGCCAGGGTGGCCAGAGCCGCCGCGTAGAGAGTGCTGCCTTTGAGCGCGAGGAAATGCTGGTATCGCCGGGCATCCTGAACAACCGTACCGCCTTTGCAGGTTTGGCCGAACGCATCACGGGCAAAGATTGGAACGAAGGCGAGATCCTGCTGTTGCTGATGGATGAGCAGGGCCGAGATCATACCTTCTACTACAGCTATTCCAAATAAATGCCTGGCTGTTCCTGCCGGTGGCCTTTAATACCCTATTGGCATAATCACTTTTCTTTTCCGGGCACTCAGCTTTTTAGCCGATGCTCACGCCAATGAGCCGGCCAATACCAAACGTAATGGCTGCGGCCAGTAGTCCGAATAGCACCTGCCGAAAGCCACTGAACCAAATGCTTCTGCCGGTGAACAGGGTAATAGCAGACCCGATAAGAAATAAACCGGCGGCACTCATGCCTACGCTGAGCAATATGGAGGTATTGCCCGTAAGAAAGAAAAAGGGTACTACAGGAATTATGGCGCCAACGGCAAACAGGATGAAGGAGTACAGGGCCGCTTCCATGGCGGATCCCTTCAGTTCCTCCGGGTTGATGCCCAGTTCTTCGGTAATGAGCAGCTGGTGAGCGCCGGCTTTATCCTGCATGATATTGGCGGCCATTTGCTTCGCCTGTTCTTCCGGTATGCCCTTCGATATGTATATCAGTTCGATCTCCTGTTGCTCGCCGGCCGGGTTTGTCTCCAGCTCTTCCAGCTCCAGCTGCATCTGGTTTTCATATAGCTCTTGTGAGCTCTTCACGGATATCCATTCGCCAAGGGCCATGCTGAGGGCGCCGGCCAGCAGGCCTGCGGTACCGGCCAACAGTACCCCGCTGCCGCCTGCGGATGCGCCGGCCACGCCCATCACCAGGCTGAAATTGCTCACCAGCCCATCGTTGCCACCCAGCACCGCAGCCCGTAAGGCATTGCCGCCCACACTGCGGTGGCGTGATTCGAGGCGGGCCACCTGGGCCCCTGACACTTTTGGCTGCTTTTCCAGCAGGGTGCGCAGGATCTTCACATGGCTGGTTTCGCCGCCGGTTACTGGCAGCCCTTGCTGCTGTTTGAGTTGCAGGGTGCGGCGCGACAGGTTTTTTTCTGTGTCCATGAGTACGCCCAGCACATAATCGTATCCAAAAATCCTGCCGATCCGGTTCAGCATCCTGGCCCGCCAGGAGGGAGCCGGCATAGACTGCGTATCCAGACCCTGCTTTTGCATAAATGCAAGGGCGTGACCCTGTTCTATGCCACTCATGCTGCGGTACACGCCGGCAATCACCTTGTCTTCTTCGTGGTCGGCCAGCTGGCCATATAGGTAGGCCGCATCCACTTCGGTTTGTATGGATCTTCTATTCATAGAAAAACAGGCAACGCTTGTGCGCTGCCTGTTACAAATTAGCTGATGTATGGCTCAAACTAAATGAGCATTGTCATGCTCACTGCCAGCCGCCGCCGAGCGACTTATACAGGAACACCAGGGAGTTGATCTTTTGCTGCAGGGTGACAGATGCGGCCAGTTCGGCGTCGAAGAGGTAGTTTTCCTGGATGAGCACTTCATAGTAGGAGGAATACCCGAAATCGTATTTGGCCCGGGTGAGTTCCAGTGCTTTGCGGGCGGCAATCACCTGCTGGTCGCGTATGGCCTGCTCTTCGGCATAGGTGCGGTACTGGGCCAGGGCGTTGTCTACTTCCGCAAAGGCATTGAGCACCGTTTGTTCGTAGCCATAGTATGCCTGTTGGGCCTGGTATTCGGCAATTTTGATCCTGCGTTTGTTGCGGTTGAATTCAAAGATGGGACCAACCAGGTTGCCAAAGCCATTGGCTACAAAGCCGCCGGTGGTGAGGAAATTGCTGAGCGAGGGGCTGGCAAAGCCCAGGAGGCCGGTAAGGCTGAGCGAGGGATAAAGGTTTGCCTTGGCCACGCCTATATAATTGAATTCTGCTTCCAGCCTGCGTTCGGCTTCGCGGATATCGGGCCTGCGTTCCAGCAATTGAGAGGGAAGTCCCGCCGGTATATCGGGCGATACCATCTGCTGGTAGAGGCTCTGCCCGCGGGCAATGGGGCCCGGGCTCATGCCCATAAGGGTGCGCAGGGTGTTCTGGATGGCGATGATCTGCCGCTGGAAATTGGGAATGGCTGCGGCCGCCAGGGCTTCCTGCTGCTCTGCCTGCAGCTTATCTACCTCTGCCACCCAACCCTTGCTGAACCGTTCGGCTATGATGCGGGTGCTTTCCCGGCGGGCCTGCAGCGTGCGCTGGGCAATGGCCAGCCGGTTGTCGAGGTCGCGCAGGATGAAGTATTGGGTGGCCACTTCAGCCACCAGGCTTACGATAAGGGCATTGCGATTGTCGATATCGCCAATGTACTGGTTGTACATGGCCTGGTTGCTGTGCCGGATCTTGCCCCAAAGGTCTATTTCCCAGTTAAGGGTGGCATAGGTCTTGAAAGAGCCTTTGTCAATACCGCCGCCTACCTTCTGTGCTTCCGTACCCGCCGTGCCGCCGCCGGCCGCAGCGGAATAGCCAAATGAGGGGTATAGGCTGGCTTTGATGATGCCTGCCTGCTCCCGCGATGCTTCAATGCGGGCGGCCGCAATCATCAGGTTCCGGTTGCTGTCGATGGTGGTACGGATGAGGCGCTGCAGCACCGTATCCTGGTACATCTCAAACCAGCGTACAATGGGCAGGGTATCTACGGCGCCCTGCATTTGCGGGAACTTGTCGGGCGTTTGGGCTACCGTGGGTTTGGAGAACTTGCCGCCCACCATGCAACTGCTGGCGCCTGCCAGCAGGGCAGTGGCAAGGATGATCAATATATTGAATCGGATGGAGCGCATGCTATAATGTATTTAGGCGGTAGGTTTTTTTTCTTCTCCATGGTCCGTTGTTGAGGCCGGTGCCACGGCTGTTTGCTGTTTGTCGATTTTCTTTTTCCTTTCGATCAGCACAAAGAAGGAGGGTATGAGCACACACCCGATAACGGTGGCGGTAATCATGCCGGCAAATACCGCCACGCCCATCACCTTGCGGGCCTCTGCGCCGGCGCCGGTGGCGGTGAGCAGGGGCACCACGCCCAGGATAAAGGCGAAGGATGTCATGAGGATGGGGCGGAAGCGAAGCCTCGCTCCTTCCAGGGCAGCATCAATAACGGATGCTCCTTCCTCCAGTTTCATTTTGGCGAATTCCACAATGAGGATGGCGTTCTTGGCATTGAGGCCAATGAGCATCACCAGGCCGATCTGGGCAAATACGTTGTTGACGTAGCTTTCAGAGGAAAGCCTGGCCAGGTAAAGACCGAGCATGGCTCCCATCACAGCCCAGGGGGTGCCCAGCAATACGCTGAAGGGAAGCTTCCAGCTTTCGTACTGTGCGGCCAGGATCAGGAATACAAAGAGCAACGCCATGCCAAACACCTGGGCGCTCTTGCCCTCTGCCGCTTTTTCCTGGAAGCTCATATTAGACCATGCATAGCCGATGTCCGGCGGCAGGGTGGCCTTGGCCACTTCCTCCAGGGCTGCCAGGGCCTGGGCAGAACTGTAGCCAGGGGCCGGTATGCCGGAGATCTCTGCCGCACGATAGAGGTTAAAACGGGTGGTGAACTGCGGACCGGTGGTATCGCGCACGGTGGCCAGGGTACCCAGGCTTACCATATTGCCCTGGGCATCGCGCATGAAGAACTGGCTGATATCGTCCTGCTTCATACGATAGGGGGCATCCGCCTGCAGGTAGGTGCGGTATTGCCGGCCAAACTGGTTGAAGTTGTTGACGAAGCTGCCGCCCAGGAGTGCGGAGATCGAACCGTTCACATCATCTAGGTTCAATCCCAGTTTCTCGACTTTCTCCTTATCTACCCGAATGCTTTTTTGTGGTACACTGGGGCGGAACCAGGTGAAGGCACTGCCGATTTCAGGTCGCTGGCGGGCGGCTGCCATGAACTTGGTTGCCTGCTCGCCCAGGTACTGGGGCGATTTGCCGGCCAGGTCCTGCAGTTGTATGGTGTAGCCGGCACCACTGCCCAGGCCCGGAATGGCCGGAGGTCCCGCAGCAATGACCATGGCTTCGGAAATGTGCTGGGCACAAAGGCCATTCACCATGCGTATGATCTCCTTGTCTGTCTTGCTTCTTTCGTCCCATTTCTTGAGCTGCACAAACACGGCCGCCGAGTTGGGCGACACCGTGCTCGACATGATATTGTAGCCGTTGATCACCGTAAAGGACTCAATGCCTTCCACTTTTGACAGCAAGCCTTCCACTTTGCGGGTTACCTGGTCGGTGCGTTCAAAGGAGGCGGCATCAGGCAGGATGACACCCATGATGAAGTAGGCATTGTCTTCTTCCGGCACAAAGCCACCGGGCACTTTCTTGCCCAGCAGGGCGGCTGCTCCCACAATGCCACCGAGTATGATAAGGCTGATCACCACCTTGCGGGCGAAGAAACCAGCCAGGCCCACATAGCTGTGGGTGAAACGGTCAAACATCCGGTTGAAGCCGTTGAAGAACCGCTGGAGCATGCTCTTGCTTTCTTTTTTGGGCTTCAGGATGAGGGCGGCCAGGGCAGGACTGAGGGTGAGGGCGTTGAAGGCAGAGAGCATTACAGACACCGCAATGGTGATGGCAAACTGCTGGTAGAGGCGCCCGGTGATACCCGGCATCAGGGCTACCGGAATGAACACAGCCGACAGGATGATGGCAATGGCCACCACAGGACCGGCCACTTCCTTCATGGCTTTTTGGGTGGCCTCTTTTGGACTCAGTCCATGTTCCATATGGTGCATGACCGCCTCCACCACCACAATGGCATCGTCCACCACAAGGCCAATGGCCAGCACCAGGCCCAGCAGGGACAATACGTTCACAGAAAAGCCCAGCAGGGGGAAGAAGATGAATACCCCCACCAATGAAACGGGTACTGTGAGCAGCGGAATGAGCGTGGCACGCCAGTCCTGCAAAAACAGGAACACCACCAGGATCACCAGCAGCACAGCTTCAAACAAGGTGTGCACGATCTCCTCGATACCTGCTTCAATGGGCAGGGTGGTATCCAGCGAATAGGTGTAGTCCAGGTCCTGCGGGAAGCGGGGCTTCAACTCATCCATTTTTTTCCGCACTGCCTCTGCAACCTCCAGGGCATTGCTGCCGGGTATCTGGAAAATGGCCAGGGTGCCGGCCGCCTTGCCGCTGAGGCGGCTGTTCTGGAATTCGTTTTCAGACCCGAGTTCCACGCGGGCAATATCACGGATGCGCACAATAGCGCCATTGTCGTTCGACTTGATGATGATCTTGCCGAACTCTTCGGGATCTACCAGCCTCGACTGCAGCTGCACCGTATAGGTATTTTGGGTACCGGGCAGGGCCGGGTTATTACCTAATGATCCTCCGGGGAATATGTTGTTATATACACTCAGCGCCTTCTTCACATCGGTAACGGTGATGCCCAGCGAGGCCATCCTGTCGGGCTTCAGCCATACCCGCATGGCATATTCTGCACCGCCAAACACGGCTACATCACCTACCCCCTTGATGCGTTTGAGCTGGTCCATAACATTGATGAAGGCATAGTTCACCACAAACCGGGGGTCGTAAGTGTTGTTGGGCGAGTATACCGACACCAGCATCAGCGGAAAGGTGAGAGACTTCTTGGTGTTGACACCCATTTTGGTTACCTCAGGCGGCAGGAAGGGATTGGCCATGGCCACCCGGTTCTGGGTGAGCATGTTGGCATTGTCGAGGTTTACGCCCACTTCAAACGATACGTTGATGGAGGTTACCCCGTCGTTGCCGTTGATGGACTGCATATACAGCATGTTTTCCACGCCGTTCACCTGTTGTTCAATGGGGGTGGCCACTGTTTGCTCCACATTCACCGCATTGGCGCCGTTATAGGAACCGGATATTTTGATCATGGGGGGTACGATCTCCGGGTATTGCGCAATGGGGATGCCGCTCAGTGTCAGGAATCCCAGCAGCACGGTGAAAATGGAGATCACCATGGCCACGATGGGACGTCGTATAAAGAATTCACTCATAAAATAGTTGCTGGTTGGTCAAGGGGATAGCGGGATTATTGCGGCAGGGTGGAATCGAAATTCCAGGGCATGGCAGATGGTTTCACGGTCACTTGAGGCTGTATGCTGGCGCTGCCCACCAGGGCTACTTTTTCCCCGGCTTTCAGCCCGCTGGTGATGATCCAGTTGGAGCCAACACGTGGCCCCGGCTGTACCACCCGGGGTGCCACCTTATTGCTGTCATTAAGTACAAAAACCTGGAAGAGGCTTTGTACCTGGTTTACCGTTTGCTGGGGCACCAATACGGCATTCTGGTATTCATCGGTCTGGAACCGCACTTTCACATACTGGCCCGGGCGGATGAGCCCCTGGTTGTTCTGGAATACGGCCTGCAGCAGCAGGGAGCCTGTTGCCGCGTCCACCTGGCGGTTGGCCAGGTCGAGTCGGCCGGCTTCGGCATAGCGGCTGCCGTCGCTGAGCACCAGGTATACCGGTATCTCCGACAGGCTGGTCACCCTGGAACTGTCTGCGCGCTTGCGGGCCTGGAAGAGCAGGTATTCGTTTTCCGAAACGGGGAAGCGCACGCGCACCGTGCCGGTGGAAGAAATGGTATTGATGGGTTTGCCCATACCGGAACCATTCACAAAATCACCTACCTGCACATCGGATATGCCGATGATGCCGCCGATGGGTGCCAGGATTCGGGTATAGCTGAGCTCCAGCCGGGCATTGCGCAGCTGGGCATCTGCCACATCCACCTCATTGCGGGCGGCTTCGTAATTGGCGCGGGCCGCATCCAGATCCCGCTGGCTCAGGGCATTCATGCGGGCGAGGGGTTCCACCCGGTCCAGGTCGGCCTTCGCTTTGGTCATCATGGTTTTGGTTTCCGCCAGTCTTGCTTCGGCGGCATCAATCTTGGTGCGGATAGGCTGGTCGTCAATCACGTACAGCAACTGACCCTTTTGCACGCGGTCGCCTTCCTTGAAGTGGATGGACATTACCCATCCTTCCACCCGGCTGCGGATTTCCACATCCGAAATGCCCAGGGTCTGGCCTACGTATTCCGTATACACCGGCACGGTGCGCTGGGCTGCTGTTACGTACTGTACATCCGGTGTAAGCACCGGCTTTTCTTCTTTGTTGCTGCTGCAGCCAAACAGGCCGGTCACCAGAACCAGGGCCGGCAGGATTCGTGTTTTGAACATATGCTTGTTGATCAAGGGGATACTTACAAAATATAAAAATAGTTGTTTAATTTCTCAAGCCTGCATGACATTTATCATTTTCATATGCTGCCATATAACCGTTTAATGTTCTGAGGCACAAGATACAATGGGCGCATGAAGAGCTTGTTCAGGACCTGCTGCCGTTTGAAATGGTGTCCATCTGAAGGCAGGTTGCAACCGGGCATCTTGAAGGCGGATGAGGAAAATCATGAATCATCCAGCCATAATATCAATATCTTGTTGGCAAGTGATGCGGGTGCCCGGATGCTGCACTGTCGTTCCTGTCAGAACATGCAATAGGGATTTACAGACTTGAGGATAGGGGATGTACTCCCCAAGGTATGCACCACCATAAATACATCATTTCATGTCTAAAACCAGCCGCATCAGGTCCTTCATTCTTAATACGGGTGCGTTTCTTTTGCTGCTTACCGGCCTTACCATTTTTGTGACACCGGTGCTGCCTTTGGCCTGGCAAAGCATCCTGTTCCCCCTGGGATACACCGGCATTTTTGTATTGTCAGCATTGCACCTGCAGGATCATCGACGGCTGCATGTCACAATGGCCATTCTGCTTACCGTGGTGCTGCACCTGGCCCTGCTGGCCGGGCTGGAGTGGTTGAGCATTGGCTCACGTATGTTTCAGTTTCTCTATTTTCTGTGGGTGGTGGTATCGCTGGTGAAACAGATAGCTTCTTCCCGCGAGGTGAACCGGCAGGTGATCGTGAGTTCCGTCACGGCCTATTTCCTGCTGGGGCTGGCCATGTCCATCATGGTGGCGCTGCTGGCACTGCTCGTGCCTGGCTCTTACAACTTTGAACCGCTGACAGAGCATGATCCCAACCGCTACAGGTTATGGCAGCAGTCCACCTACTATACGTTTGTCACCTACACCACCACGGGCTATGGCGACCTGCTGCCCACGCATCCGTTGTCGCAGTCGCTGGCCATCGCCATTTCCGGTGCCGGTCAACTATACATAGCTATCATCATTGCCATGCTGGTGGGCAAATACACCGCTACCAATTCCTGAGCCATTATTCATCTCAAACCACAGGTCATGGAAAACCATCAGAATACCCGAACCGGTCAGATACTCATTTCGGCCGTGGCACTCCTCTTATTTCTGTTATTGCTGTATACCATATACAATACCATTTCGGTCTTTCTGGGGGTGTTCACCTTTGCGGTGATCTTCTCCGTGTCCTTTCATGGATTGTTTGAGAGCCTGGCCTCCCGCATGGGGAACAGGCGCAAGCTGGCCGGATTCCTGTATGCGGTCATGGTATTGGTGATCATTGCCATGCCCTTTTTGTATGGCGTGATGGTGATGGCCAGGAGCCTGCAATCGGCACAGGATTTTGCGGAAAACCTTCAGCGCCATGATATTGCCGAACTGCCTGCTGCAGTTTCCAGTATTCCTTTGGTAGGTCCCAAGCTTACTGCATTCTGGCAGCAGCTGGAAGCAGACCCTCAGGGCACCCTGCAGATGTATCATCCCCAGATAAAGGCAGCTATAGGGCGACTGCTGCATGGAGGCCTGGGCATGGCTGCCACCGGGCTGGAGTTGTTCCTGGGTGTGGTGATCTCTGCGGTGCTGCTGGTGCTGGGTGGCCGGGCGGCACACCCGCTGGAGCTGGTCCTCGCCAAACTGGCGGGTGAAGAGCAGGCCGAAAGCATGATGGATGCTGCCGGCCGGGCCATCAAAGGGGTTGCGGTAGGCGTAATGGGCACTGGCTTCATTGCCGGTATTGTGGCCTGGATAGGCTACAGTATTGCCGGCATTGGCATTGCTCCTGTTCTGGCGGCACTCACGTTCTTCCTGGTGGTGATCCAGATTGGTCCCGTAGTGCTGATCCTGCCCGCCACCATCCTGATGGCGGTGCAGGGCGATACAGGCAGCGCCGTGGTACTGGGCATCTTTACCCTGATCCTCACCGCCATCGACAACGTGCTGAAACCCTACCTCATTGGCCGCAGCGGCAAGCTGCCCATACTCATCCTTTTCATTGGTGTGGCGGGCGGTATGGCCGCCTGGGGCATCACCGGCATGTTCAAGGGCGCCATTGTGCTGTCGGTGGGATACACCCTCTTCAATGTCTGGTTTGTAAAATATCAGGACAACATAAAGCCTGGCATCGGCATGCATAAAGAAGAAAATGGCTGACCGCCCCACATATCCCCCAAATACCAATCCATGAAAAAACTGCTCAAGCCCTCCATTTTCTGGCTGTTCGCCTTCATTCCGGCCACTTTTGTGGTAGAAGCCATGCACGCCGGCGATGCGGTCATCTTTTTCTGCTCCGCTATGTCCATCATTCCCATTGCCAAGCTGATTGGAGAGTCTACCGAAAACCTTGCCCACTATACCGGCGATGCCATCGGGGGGCTGCTCAATGCTACCTTCGGAAATTTTCCTGAACTCATCATTGGCCTCATAGCCCTCAAAGCCGGCCTGTACGATATGGTGCTGGCTTCCATCATTGGCGGCATTCTGGCCAACCTGCTGATGGCTACCGGTATTGCCTTCTTCCTGGGCGGCCTGCGCTACCATACCCAGGAGTACAACCCCACCACCACGCGGGTGTACACCTCCATGATGTTCATTGCCGTGTGCAGCATGATCATTCCCGCCGGTTTCAACCAAATGTTTGGCAGCAATGCCGCCTACCAGCAAAATGAAGCCAACCTGAATATCATGCTGGCCATATTTCTGCTGGTAGCATATGTATTGTACCTGGTATTTATGATCAAGACCCATCCTGACTATTTCAAAAGTGTGGATACGGGTGGCGGGGAGGCCGAGGAGCAGCACAAACCCTGGTCGGTTACCCGCAGTATAGCTACGCTGGTAGGGGCTTCTGTGGCAGCGGCTTTCATGAGTGAAATACTGGTGGGTGCTGCTGAAGGAACGGGCAAGGAACTGGGTATGACCCCTGCTTTCATTGGCGTGGTCTTTGTAGCGGTGATTGGCGGCGCCGCAGAGAGCATGTCGGCCATTACCATGGCCACCAAGAA
>JALOMZ010000304.1 GCA_025455205.1 Chitinophagaceae bacterium
AACAGGCTTTCGCCGCCGCGGAGCAGCAGCATATCGCCCAGCCAGGAAAAGAATAGTCCGGCCAGCACCCAGGTCCATTCCCGGTTTTCAGCCTGCCTGTTGGCCAGCCACAGCTGGAGCATCAGCACAGGCATCAGCAGGCTTTTGGTGATGGCATGCAGCAGGGGCCAGGAAACGGCAATGGCCAGAAGGTCTGCTGCCAGCAGCAGGGCAAACAGCAGGGATAGCAGGCGTTGTTGTTGGGCAGGCAATGGCGGTAGTTTCCGCTAAAACTACTGCAAAGGCTGCAATTTCACCGGCCGCGCGAAAAAGCGGGCCAGGGAGTCTCTTTTTCGGGCTGTGTCCTGCAGGGAAGATTCAAGGATCACGTAATAGGTGAACTGCACGGAGTCTGCCGTTTCCATGGTTATGGGACTGGCCAGTTTCCGGTAGTTGGCCCAAACCTGGAGCGCCTTGTCCTTGCCCGATTCTTCGCGGAAAATGGCTTTCCACTGTTGTATCCGGGTGGAATCAAGCGGAGCGATGGCGGCAGCAGCCGGCAGGGAGGTGTCAGGAGCGGCGGGCATTACCACCTGCTGGGGAACAGACAAGGTGTCGCCTGCAGGTGTGGCCGGAGTGTCAGAGGGCTTGAGGAAGCCCTGGTAAAGCCACCAGCCACCTACAGCTACTATAGCCAATACAACAACAGCAATCAGCAGTTTGGACAATCCGGACGACTGGGGTTCCCGCTGGCCATAAAAGTTACCGGAGCCGGTCTCTTCCTGTTCTGCAGCCCTTTCCCGGAAACGGTTTGACATATCTTC
Source organism: Chitinophagaceae bacterium (assembly GCA_025455205.1). Lineage (GTDB taxonomy): Bacteria > Bacteroidota > Bacteroidia > Chitinophagales > Chitinophagaceae > Phnomibacter. Next base: position 804 of record JALOMZ010000304.1, read on the forward strand.
TTCCTTGATGGGCAGGAAATGGCCGGCGCTCATCACAAAAGTGCCGTCTTTCTGCTTGCTGATGGTACCCAGGCCTTTGATGTCAACCGGGTTGCCGATATTCAGGAACTGAAGGGCCATGCCCAGGTATGCTTCCACGTCATTTTCGGCCAGGGAGAGGATTTTGCCCCGCATGTCGCTGTAAAACTTCACAAACTCCGGTGTGGTGGTGGCGCCGGGCTTGTACGTGAAGTGCAGGTTGGTAATGGGCAGGGCTTTATGCTTCTGCAGGTAGTCGGGTTCGGGTACCACATCGTCGAGCCGGATAATGCCGATGCCCTGCAGGGATATTTCCTTGAATTGGTATACGAAGCGTGTAATGAAGTGTTCTACGGTCACGTAAGGGTGATTTGATCGGGGGCGAAAATACTGCTATTTGCGGTAAGGGCAGGTTGACGATGGTCATGCCTGCCTTCAAAAGGAGGGTCATACAGGTGAAGTATTTCTTAATTTTTCTCCCATGACCTTGCCGGGTGGCAACGGCCGGCAGGCCCTTTTGTCCAAACAACTACATTTGCCATCCTGATGCTGACGGAAAAAGAAAAAGCATTCCTGCAATACTGGGCAGCCAGCCGCAACCGGCAGAAAAAGCTGCTGTACCAGTTGGGCGTAGGGTTGCCTTTCGGGTTGTTATTGGGAGCGGTGATCCTCACCAACTTTTTTTCCGGCTGGTATAAACGGGCCGAAATGATCGCCAACAGCCAGTTCAATCCGGTGGTACTGTACATTGCCGTGCTGTGCATTGCCGTGTTCATTGCCATATTTTCCAAAAAGTTCCAGTGGGACCAGCAGGAAATGCGCTACCGCGAACTGCTGCACAAACAGCAACAGGGAGAAAAAAATAAACAAGAACCAACATCAGATCATGATCAGAAACCCCAGAATTAACAAGTGGACGGCCCTGCTGGCGGCCACCCTCTTTGCCATGGCCCTTTCTCTCGCCGGTTGTGAAAAGCAGAACAATCAAAACGGTTGCACCAATGCCGATCCCAACACGGAAGAGGCAGCCATCCAGGCGTTTATCAAAGAAAAGGGCATCAATGCCACCAAGCACAGCAGGGGCGTGTATTATGAGATTGTGCATCAGGGTAGCACCGTGGGGCCCCGCCAGACCAGTTTTATCTATTGCACTTATAAGGGCACCCGGCTCGACGGGGTGGTGTTTGATGAGCAATCCAACCCCGGCCGCACAGGCTTCCAACTGAACGGATTGATCGAAGCCTGGAAGATCTGCCTCCCGCTGATTGGTAAAGGGGGCACCATCAAAATGGTGTTGCCCAGTGCCCTGGGCTACGGATGCAATGGCGGTGGTGAGAAAATACCACCGAATACGCCGCTATATTTTGAAGTGACCCTGGTGGATTTTTTCAACTAAGGGCAGCACTGCTGAGGTTATAAGATTGATGGCATGCCACGGCATGCCATCAATTATTTTTGGGACATTTGAAGCCGCAAAACGATTGTATGTCACACGAGGCCATATCTGTATTCGACATGTTCAAGATTGGGGTGGGCCCCAGCAGCAGCCATACCCTGGGGCCCTGGCGGGCTGCACAGCGCCTGTTGCAGAAACTGGAGGCGCGGCATTTGCTCGATGAGGTTGATCAGGTGGAAGTATGTTTATATGGATCGCTGGCCAAAACGGGCAAGGGCCATGGTACCGACATTGCCATCCTGCTGGGCCTGTGCGATGAAGATCCCGAAACCATTGATGTTGGTGCCATCCAGCCCCTGGTGGATACCATTAAAACGGAGGGCAAACTCCTGCTGGGCGGTCGCCGGCCGGTGGCATTTCAATATGAGCAGCACCTAAAATTCCTCTATACGGAATTCCTGCCCTTTCATCCCAATGCCGTGACCTTTCTGGTAAGCACCAGCGGAGGCGAACATATTAGTGAAACATATTATTCGATTGGTGGTGGCTTTGTAGTGCAGGAGCATGAAGACAGCAGCCGTGCATCGCATGGGGTGACCCTTCCTTTCCCCATCAATACCGCCGATGAACTGCGTCACTGGTGCATGAAAACCGGCATGCCCATTTGGGAAGTGGTGCTGGAGAATGAGGGCGCCTGGCGCAGTGAAGCGGAAACCCGACAGGGCGTGCTGCGCATCTGGGAAACCATGCGGGCATGCATCTACCGCGGATGCCATTCGGCCGGCTACCTGCCGGGTGGCCTGCAGGTGAAGCGGCGCGCCTACGACCTCAACCGCAAGCTCACCAACCACCAGGCTTATTTTGATTTTTCCTCCTGGCTCATGGCCATCAGGGCCGGCGGCGATCATTTCAAGTATACGCTCGACTGGGTAAGTTGTTTTGCACTGGCGGTAAATGAGGAGAACGCCTCCTTTGGCAGGGTGGTAACAGCACCCACCAATGGGGCTGCCGGGGTAATTCCGGCCGTGCTCATGTATTATGTAGCATTCTGCAATGGCAACGATGAAGAAAGCATCATACGCTTTCTGCTGACAGCATCGGAAATTGGCAGCATTTTCAAAAAAGGTGCTACTATCTCTGCGGCCATGGGCGGTTGCCAGGCAGAGATAGGCGTGAGCAGTGCCATGGCGGCGGCAGCCCTTACAGAAGCATTGGGCGGCTCGCAGAAGCAGGCACTGATGGCTGCAGAAATTGCCATGGAGCATCACCTGGGGCTTACCTGCGACCCCATTGGCGGACTGGTACAGGTGCCCTGCATAGAACGCAATACCATGGGGGCCATCAAGGCCATCACCGCCAGCCAACTGGCCCTGCAAAGCACGCCGGACTTCGGGATCGTATCGCTCGACAAGGTGATCAAGACCATGTGGGATACCGCACT
>JALOMZ010000305.1 GCA_025455205.1 Chitinophagaceae bacterium
CCTGATACCCGCGCACCATGGCTTTGGCAATTTCTCCCACCAGGTAAGGATCTTCACCACTTCCCTCAGACATGCGGCCCCAGCGTGGATCACGTGATATGTCAACCATCGGGGAAAAGGTCCAGTTGATGCCTTCTGCGCTGGATTCCTGTGCGGAAATGCGGGCACTGCGCTCAATGGCCTGCATATTCCAGGTGGCACTCAGGCCCAGGGGAATGGGAAATACTGTCTGGTAGCCGTGGATCACATCCATGGCAAACAGGAGGGGAATTTTCAGGCGGCTTTCTTCCACCGCCAGCCTTTGCACTTCACGGATTTTCTCTACCCCCTTTATATTGAAAAGCCCCCCTACTTTTCCCTCGCGGATCTTTTTGGCGATATCCGTACTGGATGCCTGGCCCGTGGTGATATCACCCGCTGCCGGCAGGTTAAGCTGACCCAGTTTTTCTTCCAGGGTCATTTTCTTCATGAGGTTGTCTACAAACGCCTTCATCTTCATGTCGGTGGTCTGTTGTGCGAGCAGCTGACCACTTGCCAGGAGAAGGATTACCCATAACCGAAGTTTCATTTTCTTCATGCGCATCATTTTTTATGGCTTCACAAGAACAGGATTCAGATTCTGTTTACATATCTGGCAGGCTGCTGCATCCATACTATTCTACCTTCACCACTGCCGACCTTTCACTCACCCCATTTTCATTCACGGCTTCTATGCAGTAATAGTATGTGCTCAAGGCATCCATCGCCTTCATCCAGTATTCATTGTTGGCATGCACCATAATGCTGTTGTACAATTTATCCGGGTGTGTGCCGTAATATATGTTGTAAGCAAAAGCATTGTCCACGGGCCGCCACTTGATGAAGGCACTCCGCTTGTCTTTTTCCGTGCGCAGCACAATGAACCCTTCCACCCTGCCGGGCCTGCCGGGCCTATCTCCATTACCGTGACCAAATACCCTGAGGCCACTGATAGCAAACTTACCCGTAGGCATCATCACATTTTCCAGTTTGATGAAACGGGCCTGCACGGGCGCAGGCAGTTCCACATAATCATGCGGTACATCTTTGGTGTTCTGACTCTTATCCGCCAGCACCTGCCACTTGCGGCCATCGGTTGAATGATACAGCCTGTAGCGATGGAATTGGCCCGGGTATTTCCCCAGCCGGTTGCTGTCAACGTCCTGGTCGGAATAGTTGATCTGAACAGCCCGCACCGTGCTCACCTGCCCCAGGTCCGACTGTATGAATTCACCAGCATTGCCCGTTTGCGCGCTCCAGTAGGTTTTAATCAGTTCGTCCACGGCATGGTTGGGCACATAGCCGCCCAGCGTGGAAGAAACGGTGACAGGCTTGTTGTAATTCAACAGCATCCAGCCGGTGAAATAGGGCGATTTGCCATCACGGCCATAGCCATCCACTTGTATATCCTTGGAAGGAAGGTAATGAGGATAATCACCAAAGGTGGTATTGCAGTACATCACCCCGTCTCTATCGAAGCCGGTGGGCCAAACACCCAGCCTGCGTTCAAAGGTGTTTTTCACGGAAACTACGGTGGTGGAAATATGCCAGTACTGCCCGTAGTTGTCCTGAAAGGTGGCTCCATGCCCGGCGCCGCGCACAAAACCGCCCAACTTGAAACTGAGGGGATCGGGCCTTGCGGTGAAAGGACCCAGCGGATGATCGCCCACAAGCAGTCCATCGGCATAGCCGCTGAATTCGGTACCGGGCGCCCCGTACTGCAGGAAATATCGGCCTTTGTATTTGGTCATGTGGCTTCCTTCAATGAAGGGATCCAGGAAGGTATTGTCCATGTGTTCGCCAAAGCGCTGCCAGCCGTAGCGCCAGGGCTCCAGCAGGTACATCTCCTTGCGGGTGCCCATGGGCTGCAGGGTTTTGCGATTTAGTTCCACGCCATACATGGGAAATTTGTTGCTGCTGCCGTTGTACATGTACAATCTTCCATCATCATCCGTAAAAAAAGAGGGATCCCATCCGCCAATGTCGAAGGAATCCACCAGTGGTTTCCATTCATTGGCCTTTGGATTGGTGCTCATCCAGATGGTGAATTGCCGCGTATAGGTGCTGCCAAATACAATCATGGTATCGCCTATGATGCCCACCGCGGGTGCGCACAGTTCATCATAGCCTTCATTCCACGGGCGCAGGAACTTCCGTGGATGAAAGGTCCACTGACCGAGATCGGGACTGTGCCAGTAGCCCCATTGGTTGGTGCTGAAGAGGTAGTAATCTCCTTTGTAGTTTACCACCACCGGATCGGCGGTAGCGCGGTGGCGGCCCCATTCGCTGAAATTGGGGATGGGGGTATAGCCGTAATCAATGTTTATGGGATTGCAATAGGTTTTAGGAACATGCTGCGCTTGCAGGGCCTGCATGTTGCCCATGATGAGTCCTGCCACCAGCATGACCCAAACTACTTTGGTTCGGCCCCACGAATCTTTTATCCGATGCATACAACTTTTGCTCACGCTGATTTATTTATTCATTTTCTTCAGGATGAGGCAGGTATTGCCATACTGCCCCCAACCATTATCTGCTATTTTTCGGGGTAAGTGAATCCCAGTTTTGTGAGACCCTTTTTGATTTCGGGTATCCCCATGAAAAGTTTCCACAGCAATCCGCTGCGGTAGTTTTCAATCATTACCACAATAGGTCCCTGGTCAATGGCCAGGTGGCTGCGGGCATACCATCCCTTTGTTTCATTGAAGGCATCAGTAAAACCATACTCACTCCAGATCCTGTCGCCCAGGTTGAAATAAAAATGCTTCAGGGCTTCCATGCTGTACGCCGGGGTATACGGAAATGCGCTGAGGGCAGCGGTGGGACTGATGGTACCCATGTCTTCCGATGGGCTGTGGGCGGCATAGCCGTTATAGGTATCGCTGGCCGTAAGGCCCCAGCATTGTGCGCCATACCCTTTGTATCCCTTTGGGTTGCGCACACAATGTGCCCGGTTGATTAGCGTATGGTTGGTATTCTGCTCCCAATAATCAGCATAACGGTCTTTCAGCCCATTGGGGTTGAGTCCCAGGAAGGAGTAGTGTGAAAAGAACAGCGGACCACCGAAATCAAATCCCAGCGGCAGTTTGATGCCATAGTATTCTTTGCCATTGCGGAAGAAATCGCTTTGTGCCCATCCCCTGTGGTAAACGGCCGGACTAACCCCGAATTTTTCATTGGGGGTGGAAGCAGCCAGCACATACATGATGAGGCATTCATTGAATCCCCGCACGGCAAAATCCATGGCCCAGCCATTATTGGGGCTCCAGTGCCAGTACAGTACATCGCGGCCATCGCGGGTGAACCAGTTCCACTCAATATCGTTCCACAGCCAGGAGATGCGGTTGCGCAGTTCGCGTTCTGCATTGTCATCCCGATCAAAATAGGCGCGCACACAAAGGAGGCCCTGCATCAGGAAGCTGGTCTCCACCAGGTCGGCACCATCGTCTTTGCGGCTGAAGGGGATGGTTTTGCCCGTAGCGCCGTGCAGCCAGTGCGGGAATACGCCATGGTAGGCATCGGCCTTGCCCAGGAACTTTACCATCTTTAGCAAATGCCTGGCTACCGTGTCGCGGGGCAGCCATCCGCGCTCCACGCCCACAATGAGGGCCATCACCCCAAAGCCGGTGCCGCCGGTAGTTACTACCTCATCGCCATAATCGTAAGCTACGTTACTCCGTTCGCGGGCCATGCCGCTAACCGGATGGGCGAAGTCCCAGAAATAACGGATGGTTTGTCGCTGCACCAGGTCGAGGAGTTGGTCGTCAGTAAGCTGCCGCGGGCGTTGCCGCGGATCAAAGGCAGCACCAGGTTGCTGGGCAAGGCCAGCGGCAGCCATCAGCAGGAAAATAGAAAGGAATACGGTGCGGTGCTTCATAATTTACAGGTAGGGCGCGCTGAACCCAAGTTTTTTCATGCCGGCCTTCACTTCCGGCGCACTGGTAAACAGCCGCCACAGCAGGCCGCTGCGGTGATTTTCAATCATGATGATCATGGGTCCCTGGTCAATAGCCAGGAAAGAGTTGGCAAACCAAAGGTTGCCCAGGTGGAAGGCGTCCACAAATCCATATTCCTTCCATAGTTTGTCGCCCAGGGTATAGTAAAAGAACCGAAGGGCGGCCATGCTCTGCTGCGGGGTATAAGGCAGGGAACTGATGGCTGCTGTTGGTGCAATTACCCCTACATCATTCGTAGGACTGCTGGCGGTGTATCCGTTGGGAATGTCGCTGGCCGTAAGCCCCCAGCACTGGTTGCTGTAACCTGGCCATGCTCCGGGGTTGGTGCGGCAATGTTCAAAATTGATGTTGCTGTGTGCCTGGTTCTGCGCCCAGTAATCAGCATACTTGTCGGTAAGCCCGCGGGGATCCAATCCCAGGAAAGAGTAATGGGAAAAGAACAGGGGGCCACCCTTGTCTTCACCCAGTGGCAATACCTGGCCATAAAAGGTTTTGCCGTTGCGCATGGCGCCAT
>JALOMZ010000306.1 GCA_025455205.1 Chitinophagaceae bacterium
TTCCATGGGTGCCATCTGCGTTGTACAGCGGGAACATTTTGATGCGGCTCTGGTCAAAGCGCATATAGGCCAGGGTGCGGCTGTCGGGGCTCCACCAGAAAGCGCGGAAGGCGGTGGGGCGACCGAAGATCTCTTCCCAGTACACCCAGCTGGCGTAGCCGTTCAGGATGAGGTCGGTGCCATCGGTGGTGAGGCGGGTTTCCTTGCCGGTGGCCACTTCTACCGTGTACAGGTCATTGTTGCGGGTGAAGGCCACAAACTTTTCATCGGGGCTGAAAGTGGGATTCTTTTCAGCGGCGGCATCAAAGGTCAGCTGCTTTTCACCGTTGCTGCTGCGCAGGAAAATATTGTTGTCCTTGATATAGAGGGGCTGTTCGGGCCTGCGCTGCGACGGCATTTTATAGTCGGCGGGCGGCGGGGTGAGTTTGCCTGTCTTCACCTCCATGATATAGAGCCTGGCTTGTGTATCGCCTTCCTGCCGGGTGTTGAGTACCAGGCGCTCATCATCGAGCCACTCCAGCACTTGTGGCAAGGGATTGTAGAAGTCTTTGGGCAGTTGGTTCTTCAGGAGCTGTTCTTTGCTCAGCACCTGTTGTGCCATGCCCGCCAGCACCAGCAGGAGGGCGGGCAGCAGCAGTAAGGTTTTCTTCATAGACCTGTTTTGTAGTTTGGATTAGACGTTGGTTGCGTTGGTTGCCAACGGCCGCCACGAATGTAGGACATGCGTGCATGTGGCCGTGTGGTGGTGGGCCGGGAATGAAAAAGCCTGACTGCGTCAACAGTCAGGCTTCTGGCGTGGTTGTGATCATTTGAGTACACCCAACTCCTTTCCCACTTTGGTGAAGGCTGCAATGGCCTGATCGAGGTGGTGCTGTTCGTGGGCCGCACTGAGTTGCACCCGTATGCGGGCCTGACCCTTGGGTACCACCGGGAAGAAGAAGCCGATAACGTAGATGCCCTCCTCCAGGATGCGGGCGGCAAACTGCTGGGCCAGCACGGCATCGTACAGCATGACGGGCACAATGGGGTGCTCGCCGGGCTTGATATCGAAGCCGGCTTCGGTCATTTTACTGCGGAAGTATTTGGTGTTGTATTCCAGTTTGTCGCGGAGTTCGGTGGTTTCGGTGAGCATGTCGAGCACGGCAATGCTGGCGCCCACAATGCTGGGGGCTACGGTATTGCTGAACAGGTAGGGGCGGCTGCGCTGGCGGAGCATTTCAATGATCTCCCTGCGGCCACTGGTGAAGCCGCCGCTGGCGCCGCCGAGGGCCTTGCCGAGGGTTCCGGTGATGATATCAATGCGGCCCATCACGCCCCGGTATTCATGCGTGCCGCGGCCTGTTTTGCCCAGGAAACCGCTGCTGTGGCATTCGTCGATCATCACAATGGCATCGTATTTGTCGGCCAGGTCGCAAATCTTGTCGAGCTGGGCAATGGTGCCATCCATGCTGAAGCTGCCATCGGTAACAATGATGCGGCTGCGCAGGTGCTGGCTTTCCTGCAGCTTCGCTTCCAGGTCCTCCATGTTATTGTGCTCATAACGGTAGCGCTGTGCCTTGCAAAGCCGCACCCCGTCGATGATGCTGGCATGGTTGAGGGCATCGCTGATAATGGCATCCTCCTCATTGAACAGGGGCTCGAACACGCCGCCGTTGGCGTCGAAGGCGGCAGCATAGAGGATGGTGTCTTCGGTGCCCAGGAAACCAGCGATCTTTTGTTCCAGCTCCTTGTGGATGTCCTGGGTGCCGCAAATGAAGCGCACCGAGCTCATGCCATAGCCATGGGTGTCGATGGCTTTGTGGGCTGCCTCAATCACCTTGGGATGGGAAGAGAGTCCCAGGTAGTTATTGGCGCAGAAATTGAGCACATGGCGGTGGCCGCCATTGCCATCGGGCATCAGCACTTCTATTTCAGCACCCTGGGGGGTGGTAATGATCCGTTCGCATTTGAAGAGGCCGGCAGATTCAATGTCTGCCAGTTCGGCCTTGATGCGGGCTACAAATTTTTCGTTCATGGCTCAGGCAAGTGTTTTGTTGACGCTGCGAAGGTAACGCGGATGTGCGCTCCAAGTCCAGGACTCAGGATTTCCTGGCGGGCGCCTGCCCCTTTCACCGGCAAAACAGGGCCCTTTATCGGGAATTTGGGGCGGTTCGTCGGATTGTGCTTTCCCGGGTTTGAGGCTGGTTGTAGGTTTGCCTTGTCATCACACCCCACCACCCAATTTCCCCCACAGGTTCACAACGCCTGCCACCCGCCTGCCGGGTGGCAGCGTTAAGAATCGTTAAAATGAGAAAATGTCTGCAAATTCCCCGCATGGCTGTAACCTTTCCGGAATAACTTCGTCGTATATTACGAAACACACACTTTTTATGAAAAAGCTGACTGCAAAAACCGGTATCCTGCTCACCTCACTGCTCGTGGCTGCCACGCTGGTGTTAGCTTCCATGTCGGCTACCCGCACCCAGGACCAGGATGCATGCACCGTAGAAGAGAAATCCAATGCCAGCGAGGCGTCAACCCGCCTGAACCTGAAGGGCATGACGCGGCATTTGCTGGATTTCTATAAATAGGCTGACAGGAAGGCCATGCCCGTTGAAGTCTCCGGGCGGTCCGGCCAGCAGCCCGCTTACATCAGATGACCAAAGCAAACGCTTTGGTTTTTTGTTTGCCCTTATCCGCGCCCGCAGATGCCCCTGAAATCGCAGTAGTTGCAGTTTTCAGGTACCATCGTCTGATCGAATGCCACCTGCGGGTTGAATAGCTCCTCCAGCATGGCGCGCAGCCTTTGTTCAATTTCCGGCAGGGCCTGGGCTATGTTTTGATGGGAGATCTCTTCTTTGGCTTCTTTATTGAAAAGACGGATCTCCTGTTTGCCCTTGCTCTGCAAGTGGCGTACGGCCAGCAGGGCAGGCTCAAAATTGGTGTGCTGCGGAAAGCTGCGGTGAAACATCCAGCTGTAGATAAGGGTTTGCAGGGCGGCTTTGTTCTGGTGCGTGCCATCCCGTTCAAAGAGGGCATCCATATTCTTGAACTGCGGGTTGTCGCTGCCGGTTTTGTAGTCCACCATGCGGTACACGCCGTCCTTTTCATCCACCCTGTCAATATACCCTTTGAGGATAACCCGTTCTGACTTGCCGTTCAGCCGGAAGGCGAAGGGTTGTTCAAATTTCACCTCCATGTGTTCAATCCTGAATGGGGCATAGGCGGCGTCTGTTTGCAGCAGCAGTTGGGCGTACTGCAGCACCACAGCTTTCACCACATGCAATTCGCCGGTGAAGGGGAAGGGCCCTGTGATCTCCTTGTCTTTCCAGGCCAGTTTGAAGGCCTGCTCCACGAAATCTTCTTTGTGTGCCTGCATCCACGCTATTTCGTTGGGCCCGATGTGCTTGCCAAATTGCTGTTGGCAGGCTTTCAGCAGCAGTTCCATGAGTTTGTGCACCACGCTGCCCACGGCAGCGGCATCCACGCCTTCTTCCACTTCCTCCGGTTCGCGCAGGCCGGCAATGTACCGGAAGAAAAACTGCAGCCGGCAGTTAAGGTAGGTATTGATGGCTGAGGGCGACAATGTGATTGGCTTGGAGGAGGCATAATACATCCGGAGCTTGGTCATCACCTGCTCGTCCTTGGGGATGGTGATCTGTGGCCA
>JALOMZ010000307.1 GCA_025455205.1 Chitinophagaceae bacterium
AACCGGTGATCACCCAGTCGGCCAGCACCTCACCGATCCCTGCGGAACTCATGATGCCGACCGAATTCATGCCGGCCGCGACGAACAGGCCGTCGATTTCCGGTGTCTCCCCGATCAGTGGGCGCGTATCGGCGGTGAAGCTCTCCGGCCCGTTCATGAAGCGCTGGATGCCGGTTTCAGCGAGCGCGGGGATGAGGGCCAGCGCCGCTTCCATGAAGGGGCCGAACTGGTCCCAGTCCTCCGGCATCTCGAGGAAGGCGCGGTCGCCTTCGGGGCCATCGGGATCCCATGGCTTGGCATCTGGCTCGAAGCCGCCGATGACGAGGCGGCCAGCGTCACCCTTCACATAGATGCCGGTATCGAGATCGCGGACCACGGGAAACGGATTGGGCAGCCCCGGCATCGGCTCGGTCACGATATACATGTGCTCGACCGCCTGAAGCGGCAGTGCCACGCCGGCGTCATGCGCCAGCCTCTTCGACCAGGCGCCGGCACAGAGGACGACCTTCTCGGCTGAAAGTGTGCTGCCATCGGAAAGTTCGACTCCGGTGACGCGGCCCTGCTTTGCAAGGATGCGCCTCACGCCTGTGCCCTCGCGGATGGTGACGCCGTGGTTCTTCGCGGCGCGCGCATAGGCCATGCAGAGATCCACCGGATTGACGTTCGCATCCTCCGGCACCATCAGTGCACCGACATGGTTCTTGAGATCGAGCTGGGGAACCGCCACCTCTTTGGCAGCCACGATCGAGGGCGTGAGCCCCATGTGGCGGCCCACGGCGCAGATCCGCTTCAGCTCGTCCATGCGCTCGGGTTCGCGCGCCAGCCAATAGCCACCGGTTCGGCGGTAGCCCGTGCTCATGCCGGTTTCGGCTTCAAGCCGAGGGAAGAGTTCCAGCGCATGCGAGGCGAGACGCGTCATGCTGGCTGTTGCGCGCAAGGGGCCGACGATTCCCGCTGCATGCCAGCTTGTCCCCGAGGTCAGCTGGTTGCGCTCGAGGAGCATGACCTCCGTGGCGCCGCGCCTGCCGAGGTGATAGGCAACGCTCAGACCCACCGCGCCGCCGCCGATGATGACGATCCTCGCCATCAGAAGTAATTCACATCCGGCATAGAGGCCTTCACCTTTGCAACATAGGCCTGGAGGGCTTCGTCGATGGCGGGATCGAGCCCGGGATCCACGTAATGCTCCAGCTGCTTCTTCCACAGCGCATTGGCGCGGGCGGCGGCATCCTTGCCGCCCTCGGCCTGCCATTGCTCGAAGGAGTTGTTGTCCGGCGTGAGCGGGCGGAACAGGGCGGACATGAAATTGAGGCGCGTATGCTCGCTGCCGAGAAAGTGCTGCACAACAATGAAAAGCCCTTCACCGCCATCATTGGTGGTGCCAAGGTGAGCGACAAGATCCTGATCATCGAAAACCTGCTGGAACGCGCCACCGATATCATCATTGGCGGAGGCATGGCCTATACCTTCATGAAGGCCACCGGCGGCCAGATAGGCAACAGCCTCTGCGAAGAAGACCGCCTGCAGGTGGCCCTCGACCTACTGCAGAAGGCAGAAGCCAAAGGCGTGCAGATACACCTGCCCAGCGACAGCGTGATTGCCGACAAGTTTGATGCCGAAGCCAATACCTCCAACGCTCCCAGCAACCACCTGCGAACAGTTTGCCCACGTGATCCGCTCCTCAAAAACGATACTCTGGAACGGGCCGATGGGGGTTTTTGAAATGGCGAAGTTCCAGCACGGCACCAAAGTAATTGCCGATGCCGTGGCCGCAGCCACAGAAGCCGGCGCCTTCAGCCTGGTGGGTGGCGGCGACAGCGTGGCGGCCGTAAACCAGTTTGGATACACCGACAAGGTGAGCTACGTGAGCACCGGCGGTGGCGCCATGCTGGAATATTTTGAAGGCAAGGTGCTACCGGGCATTGCCGCCATCAAATAGACCGCCGGCATTTGCGGCCAATTTTGTATCTTAGTAAAAGCAGTTTCTTCACCGGAGCTGCTTTTTTATTTCCCCAATATGAGCCGATTCTTTCGTTTAATGCCTGCCCTGATCCTTCTGGTCATCCTTCCCTCCTGCGGCAGCCTGGGTAAACTGGGCGGGCTGACAGAACTGGAGGCCATTGGCGGACTCAAAGATGCCCTCACGCAGGGCCTGTTCCGCAGCTTTGATGCTTTTGCCAACCCCGATGCCGAAAGCAATGCCGTGGTGCGCTTTGTGCTGCCGGATCAGGCGGCCTCCATTCAGAGCACCCTCAACAGCCTGGGCCTGGCTCCGGCATTGGACAGGGCCACCGCCAAATTCACCCGCGCCATGGGGCAGGCCGTGCAGGCATCAAAACCCCTGTTCATCAATTCCATAAAGAAGCTCACCATCAAAGATGCTTTCAACATACTGATAACCGATAACCCGCATGCCGCCACCGACTATTTCAAACGGGTGAACAAGCCACTGTTGCTGGAGGCATTCCGGCCCATTGTTGACAGCACCATCCGCGTGGAGCAGGCCGACCTCGACTGGAAAAAAGTAACATCCGTATACAACCTGCTCCCTTTCAAAAAAGAACCCCTCGAAAGCAACCTCACCGATTTCATGGCCGGGCGGGTGATAGATGGCATGTGCCTGATCATGGCCAACGAGGAAGAACAGATCCGCAGCAAATATGAATTCCGGAAGACCGACATGATGCGCAAAGCCTTTGGCTATGCAGAACAGGAATTGAAAAAGAGGCTCAGCCAACAATGATCAGCCTATGGCATGAGGTGGATTTCATCGCCTATTGAAATATTTCCTTCCTCACTCACCAGCACATTCATACCAAACAGCACTTTGTTGGCACGGGTGCGGTATTGCTGCAGGGTTGCCAGTGGCTCTTTGCCCTTCTCGCCTGTTTGCTGGTTTATGGTGGTCATCACACAACGGGCACATGGCTTTACGCCCTGCAATTCCACTTCATTGATGCGGAACCGGCTCCATTGGTCTTCTTCAAAAGGCAGCCCGCCGGTAAATGCCAGACTGGGCCGGAAGCGGTTCATAGGCACAGGCTCCTCAAGCCGGCTGTTGAGGTCATCCAGGGATGATTGCCCGATGACCAGCAAGGGATACCCATCCGACAGGCTGGTATGCACGCCGATGGGCGCATAGTCCCTATCTACCTGCCGCGGATGCGCTTCCGGGAAGAACACCAGCCTGCAATGCTGACCCAGCATAGCCGAAAACCACTCACTGTGCATACGCCCCACTTCTTCTACCCTAACCACATCATCCCATACACGTGCTTCCAGCGGATCACCGGCCGGCTCAAAAGGAACATGCAGCCGCTGGTCATGGTAAGCCACTGTAAAACCGCCCGCTGCGGCTTCCACCCGAAACAGGGCCAGGCGGGGATTGGTGCGCTGCGTCATAAACTGATGCTGTTCATCCACCAGCATCCACCTCCGGTCGAAGGCCAGGCCCTTGGGCAGCACGGCGCTCTTTTCCACGGCATAGCCGCCCAGCGACTTCACCGGGTACACATACAAACCACTTACGCGCAGGGGCTGCGCCGCATCACGTTCATCCATGAGCTTTTGCTTTAAAACTCCATTCAATCCGGAACTCACTCACCACCTCGCCATGCTGCGTTCGCCCCACACTGGTGGCCACAAACACCTGCCCTTCCCCGCTGCGCACTGTCTCTTCAATACATTGCCGCATGTCTTCGCCATCTGCACAAGTGAAATAAATACGTTCCGTAGCTTTCTTCACAAACCGGGCTTCGAGGCTTGTTACCAACATGCTCACTGCCGGCTTGCGGCCATGTAAATGACCCAGTGCCAGCACGCCGGTGCTCATTTCGGCAGCCATAGCCTGGCAGGCAAAATAAATACTGCGGAAGGGATTTTGCGACAGCCATTTGAAGGGCACGCTCACCACGGCTTCGCGGGGATCGATATGCCGCAAGCGCACCCCGCAGAAAAAAGCACTGGGGAGCTTCAGGAGCATGAAGAGTCCGAATTTGAAACGGTTGGATGTCAGCCGGCTGAATTGCTCAAATGCCATAGGATAATTGCTTGATGCAGATAATGGCTGTGCAGACCTCGCGACTGCGCCATTACAGCGGATTATTGTTTGTTGATGGCCACAATGGCATAGGCTACCCCGCCCTCTCCGGCCGGTGCCGTGAAACGCAGGTTGCCGGCGCCGCTCTCCCCTACCTGCAGGCTGCCAATGCCATATGGCTGCAAGGCCTGGCGAACGGCATTTTCGTAGCTGCTGCCTGCCGCCGTAATCTGCTGATTCAGTTCAAACCAGGGCAGTTCCTGCCTGCTCACCACCACGGCTATGTAGTCGCGGTTGCCCACACTATCGGGCTCCAGGCTTTTGTTGCGGGGAAAAAGCCGGTAGCCGGTGATGCCGCAATAGGCCGTATAGGCGGTCTTGGCGGGATCCTCCCTGGAGGGATAGGGAAACAGCGTATAGCTGGTCCCATCCGTTTCCTGCCCGAACACGTAAACATAACATTCGGTATTGTTCTTCACCTCTACCTTGAAGCGGGTGCCCAAAGACAATGGTCGGCTGGAAAATACAGGTCCGCCGTTGCTGCGCAGGGGCAGGTAGCCTGCGGGCCTGGCATTGGCATCCACCTGCACCAGCCCGATCTCGCAATCAAAGGCCTGCGCCGAGGCATCGCCTTGTTTGGGCAGGGGATCCAGGCCATAGGCTTCCCGCACAAATTCACGGAAATCACCATATCGCACCCATGCAATGCCATTCTCCCCCCATTCAGGCCCCCAGCTGTTCATGATCTGAAAGGCGCCTCCGGCGAGACGGTCATCGTACCCTATCACACACATGGCATGTCCGCCAAAACCTGCCTGGCTGTAATCGGCCGCGCCGGGCATCCACACCTGCTGGCCCTTCATGCCCTCCATGAAGCTGCCGCCTACCATCATACCTATCACCACCGGTGCACCCGCAGCCAGGTGCTCTTTAACAGCCCGCACATTGATGCCCTCAGGCTCTTCTGAACTGGTAAGCCTGTTGAAACCATGTATACGGTTGGCAGAAGCCATTCCATCCATGGCGGCGGGCGGGTTCCTGCTGCAGTCTGTTTCATCGTAGGGAAAACGGC
>JALOMZ010000308.1 GCA_025455205.1 Chitinophagaceae bacterium
CTGGGCGTGGGGTGGGCCGTGATCCAGCCCCTGTTCATGACCCTGATCTTCACCGTGGTCTTCGGCAACCTGGCAGGCATCAGCTCCGACGGTGTGCCCTACCTGCTGTTCAGCCTCTGTGCCATGGTGCCCTGGAACTATTTCTCCGGCACCCTCACCGATGCCTCACAGTCTATGGTGGCCAACGCCAACATGCTGAGCAAAGTATACTTCCCCCGCCTGGTGCTGCCCGCATCGGCCATTTTTTCTAAACTGCTGGATCTCATCATCGGCCTGGCAGTGCTGGCCATATTCATGTTCTTCTACGGGGTAGTGCCCCGCTGGGAAATAGTGCTGCTGCCCCTGTTGCTTATGGTGCTGCTGCTGGCTTCGCTGGGCATTGGCCTGGTGCTGGCCGCCATGAGCGTGCAGTTTCGCGATATCCGACACATGACGCCCTTTGTGGTGCAGTTGCTGATGTATGCAGCCCCCGTGGTTTACCCCACTTCCAAAGTGCCCGATGCCTGGAAGGCCGTGTATGCCATCAACCCCATGGTAGGCGTGATTGAGGGCTTTCGCTCCGCACTGCTGGGAACCATTGACTTCCCCTGGCTGTACCTGGGCATAGGCACCGCCACTGCCATGCTGGTCTTTGTATATGGACTTTATTATTTCGGCAAAACGGAAAAGACCTTTGCCGACATCGTATAAACTACCACCCCTTCAAACCTGATCCGTGAGTTCTGTAATCAAGGTTGAGCACATCAGCAAGCGCTACCGCATTGGCGGTCCGGAGAAAAAGTACGACACCTTTGCCGGACAGCTGATGGGCATGCTCAAAGCGCCCTTTCAAAACTACCGAGAGCTGCGCAACCTCCGTCGCTTTGAATCGGAGGATGATGCCACCACATTCTGGGCCTTGCGCGATGTGAGCTTCGAACTGCAGGAAGGAGAGGTGCTGGGTGTGATTGGCCATAACGGCGCCGGAAAAAGCACCCTGCTCAAGATACTGAGTCGTATCACCGAACCTACCGATGGCGAGATCACCATCCACGGCCGTGTGTCGAGCCTGCTGGAAGTAGGCACCGGTTTCCACCCCGACCTCTCCGGCCGCGATAATATCTACATGAACGGCACCATCCTGGGCATGACCAAGAAGGAGATCGACCGCAAGCTGGAAGAGATTGTGGAGTTCAGCGGCATCTCACGCCATATAGACACGCCCGTGAAGCGTTACAGCAGCGGCATGACCGTGCGCCTGGCATTCTCCGTGGCCGCCCACCTGGAGCCGGAGATCCTCATCATTGATGAAGTGCTGGCGGTAGGCGATGCCGAGTTCCAGAAGAAGTGCCTGGGCAAGATGAAAGACGTGAGCGGGCAGGGCCGCACCGTGCTCTTTGTGAGCCATAATATGCCGGCCGTGCAAACCCTCTGCACCAAAGCCCTCTGGCTGCAGAAGGGCCAGGTGCGCGAAATAGGCAACACCCATACCGTGGCCACCAATTACCTGCGCGGATTCAAGGACGGCCTCATCGGTAATTCCTACCAGGCAACTGCGAAGAAGGAAGGCTGCTACTTTGAGCAGATAACGGTAACCAGCACGGGCGGGGAGAATTTTTTGATGGGCGATGACATGGTGTTCGACTTCACCGTGCATGCAGACTTCGCATTGCCCAATTTCCAGATCGGCGTAAAGCTGTTTGACCAGGATAACCACCTGGTGACCAGTTTCTACAATACAGACTACGGCATCCAGTTTGACCTGAAGGAGGGTAGCAACCAGTTTTCCTTCCGCACCCGCGGATGCAATGTGCTGCCGGGCAGCTACCACCTCAGCTTCACCGCCCAGTACAACTACGGGCAACAGCTGTTTGAAAAGGTGGAAGACCTGGTGAGCATTGAATACCTTACCCATGATGTATCCGGTGCCGGCATCCCGCTGCTCAAAGACCGCGGTATGATCTGGATGGCCCTGGAGCGTTGATACCATGTGCGGCATTGCAGGATTGATCGGATTTGCTGAGCCTTCGGCCTATGTGCCGCGGCTGCAGGAAGCATTGCACCACCGGGGACCCGATGGCAAGGGATCTTTTGTGGAACAGGAGCTGGCGCTGGTGCATACCCGCCTGTCCATCATTGACACCTCTGCTGCCGGCAACCAGCCCCTGTTCAATGAAGACAGGAGCCTGGTATTGGTATGCAACGGAGAGATCTACAATTTCCAGGCCCTGCGCCAGCAACTGGAAGATCAGGGACACCGCTTTGCATCGCATTCCGATTCGGAAGTGGTACTGCACCTGTACGAGCAATTACAGGGCAATGTGGATGCCCTGCTGCACAGCCTGCGGGGCATGTTTGCCTTTGCGCTGTACGACAGAACCCGCAAGCGGCTCATCATTGCCCGCGATCGTTTTGGCATCAAACCCCTGTATGTATACCATCAGGGACATCAGCTGGCCTTTGCCTCGGAGATCAGCGCACTCACGGCGCTGCCCTTTGTGCCCCGCGACATCGACATCACCAGCCTGTACGAATATTTCCAGTACCTCAGTGTTCCGGAGCCGCATACCATCTATCGTTCTGTGTCTGCCCTGCGCGCCGGCGGCTATGCCACTGTGGAAGGCGGCACGGTATCGTTTCACACCTGGTACGACAGCACGGAGAGGCTGGGGTCTATAGCCGAACGGCAGGGTGACGCCACCAAACTGCTGCGCGAAAAGCTGCGGGAGACCATTGGCCTGCACATGATTGCCGATGTGCCGGTGGGCTCGTTCCTGTCGGCCGGCATTGATTCCACCCTGGTGACACAAATAGCTGCCGGTTTCACCAGCATTCCCTTTACCACCGTGTCGGCAGCCTTCTCCGGTACCAAAGAAGATGAGAGTACCGAGGCGGCTGCCTCAGCATTGGTGCTGGGCTTGCCACACCATGCCATTGACCTGCGCGACAGCCTGCTGGAATCGCCGGCCACGGTGTACCGCTATTTCGACCAGCCCTTTGCCGTGCCCAGTGCTTATTCACTGTTCCATATTTCTGCCCGCGCCCGCCAGTATATGAAGGTGGTGCTCACCGGCGATGGTGGCGATGAGGTATTTGCCGGCTACGATCACAAGCATATTCCTTTTTACAAACCTGCGCTGCTGCGCTGGCTGCCTGCGGGTCTGCAGCGCATGCTGGCCCCGGTACTCCGGGCCCTGCCCTTTGGCGCAGCCCGCGACCTGGGCCTGGCCATGTCGCTTTCCGATGGCGACCGCTTCCTCAACCGCACCCGGGTGCTGAGTGAGGCGCAGGCCCTGCAGATGCTGCATCCCGATGTGCGCAACAAGGTCGACACCCGGCGCCTGAAACGGCAGGTGGATGAAGTGTTTGACCGCAGCCACCACCTGCATCCCATACGCCAGATGCTGCTGGCCGACTTTGCCACTTTCCTGAAATCGGAGATGCTCTACAAGGTAGACCGCATGACCATGGCCAATGCCCTGGAAGCCCGCGTGCCTTTGCTGGACCATGAGCTGGTGGAGCTGGCCTTCTCCATTCCGGTGGAGCAGCTTCGGCAGGGCCAGCAGGGCAAGATTCCCTTGCGCCAGTTGGTGGAAGAAAAACTCCCCGCCATAGCGCAGC
>JALOMZ010000309.1 GCA_025455205.1 Chitinophagaceae bacterium
GCCATTGCCATATTCCTTGTGGTAACCCTTCTCTATTGCAAGCCCGCGCTGGAAGGGATGGCCATTGAGCAGCACGACCTGATACAATGGAAAGGGATGGCCCAGGATGCCTTTGATTACAAGGAAAAGAACGGCAAATTCCCTTTGTGGACCAACGGCCTCTTCAGTGGGATGCCTTCCTATAACATTGCCTATGAGAGCAATGCCTATGTACCGGCCTATATCATCAAGGCCATGAGCCTGTTCCTGCCGGAACCCTTCAGTTATTTCTTCCTGGCCTGTGTGGCGTTTTACTTCCTGTCGCAGGTGCTGCGCGTAAATCCCTGGATTGGGGTGCTGGGCAGCATTGGCTTTGCCTTCTGCAGCTACGATCCCATTGTAATTGCCGTGGGGCACCACACCAAGATGGTGACCATGGCCCTGATGCCGGCATTACTGGGCGCCCTCATACTGCTGTATAACAAAAAATACCTGGTGGGCGGCGCGCTCACCGCCGCCTTTACAGCGGCCCTGGTGGTAAACAACCACCTGCAAATCATCTATTACATGCTGCTGGTGGTGCTGTTTGTAACCGTTGCCTATGTGATCCGCTGGATACGCCAGGGCGAGATCAAACACATGCTGGTGGCAGGTTCCGTGGCCGTTGCTGCCGCCGGTGTGGGTGCCCTTACCAGTTCCGTAAACCTGTTTACCACCTACGACTACAGCAAGGAGAGCATGCGCGGTGGCAAGGCCAACCTGTTGCCGCTGGCCGACAGCAGTGCCCAGGCAGCCCAGGCAGCCTCTTCCGGGCTGGATGCCGACTATGCCTTCCGCTGGAGCTATGGCAAGCCTGAAACCCTGAGCCTGCTGGTACCCAACGTGAATGGCGGCGTAAGTCAGAGCCTCGGAGAAGACTCCCGCTTTTACGAAAGCCTCATGGGGGCCTTTCAGAGCGGGCAGCTGGACCAGCAGGCCGCACAACAGCTCAGCCGTTTTGGCGTGGCCTACTGGGGCGACCAGCCCTTCACCAGCGGACCGGTATACCTGGGAGCCATCATCTGCCTGCTGTTTGCCCTGGGCATGTTCACCACCGGCAACCCCCATCGCTGGTGGGCCCTCGCCTGCTCCGCATTTGCCATCCTGATGGCCTGGGGCAGCAATTTCGCCGCCTTCAACAACTTCCTGTTTGAATACCTGCCGTTGTACAACAAGTTCCGCGCCCCGGCCATGATACTGGTAATACCGCAGCTGCTTTTTGCCATGATAGCCATGATTGGGCTTAACGACCTGCTTTTTGGCAACAAAGACAGCCAGGCAAAATGGAAGGCGGTAAAGATGGCCGGTATCAGCACCGGCGCCGTATTGCTGCTGGCCCTGTTGTACTATTTCTCGGCCGATTTCCGCTCTGCCGGTGAAAAGGAAACCCTCAAAGCCATCACACAGGCAGCACCGCAGCTGTCGGAAGTGGCTAAGACCGTGCTGAATGCTGCCGGCGACGACCGCCGCCAGCTGTTTATGAACGATTTCATTCGCAGCCTGGCATTTGTGGCTGCAGGCTTTGTACTCCTCTTTGCCTTCACCCGCAGCAAGGTGAACTACACCGTAGCCCTGTCCGCCCTGGTGCTGCTCAATGCCTTCGACCTGCTGGCCATTGACCGGCGCTATCTGAACGATGACAATTTTCAGGAGAAGGAAGAAATGGAGGCCCGGCCCTATGTGGCAGGCACCAATCCCCCATTGTACAAGGTGCTTGAACAGATACGCCAGGATCCCGATCCGCATTTCCGCGTATTCAATGTAACCGGCGATGTATTCAATGATGCCCTCACCTCGGCCTTTGTACGTTCCGTAGGCGGCTACCACCCCGCCAAACTGAGCATCTACCAGGACCTCATTGAACACCAACTGTCTGCCGGCCAGCCCAATATGCAGGTGCTGAATATGCTGGACACCAAATACTTCATTGTACCCGGCGAACAGGGCCCGCTGGTGCAGCAAAATCCCGGCGCCTTTGGCGCGGCCTGGCTGGTGAAACATGTACAGTTTGTGAAAGATGCGGCTGCCGAAATGAAGGCCTTGAACACTACCAGCCTCTACGATACAGCCGTGGTGCAGGAAGCCTTCCGCAAAGACATCGGCGCCGAACCGAAATGGGACAGCACCGCCAGTATCAAACTGGATCAATACAGCAACGATGCCATTACCTACAGTGTGAATGCTGCCAGTCCGCAGTTTGCCGTACTGAGCGAGATCTATTACAGCCGGGGCTGGAATGCCTATGCCGATGGCAAGCCCGTGCCTGTGGTGAAAGCCAACTATGCCCTGCGTGGGGTGGGCCTGCCGGCCGGCACCCGCAAGCTGGAACTGAAATTTGAACCAACCAGCTACCAGACCGGAAAAAGCCTCACCAGCATAAGCAGCATTATCCTGCTGCTGGCCCTGGCGGGCGCCCTGTTCAGCCTGTTCCGCACAGCCACAGGAAAAGCATCAGCATAAACGGCCAGCTATACAAAATTCTTTGCATGCACGCATCCGGGCGAAGCCATACCATCAGCATCATCACCATATGCTTCAACAACCTGGAGGAGCTGCAGGCCACCTGCCTCTCCGTAGACATACAGCAACACCTGCCCGTTCAGCACATCATCATCAACGGGTCTACCAAACCCGACATTGCAACCTGGCTGGCGGAACAACCCCAGCCAAGCTATCGCCGCTGGCTGAATGAAAGGGATGAGGGTATTGCCGATGCCTTCAACAAAGGCATACAAATGGCCACCGGCGACATCCTGCTGATGCTGAACAGTGCCGATGAACTGGCACACCCGGGAGTACTGGAAAAAGTGCGCCGCTGTTTTGATGCGGATGAAAGCCTCATGTGGTTGCACGGCATGTACCAATACCAGCGGGCCGGCATCTGGGTTACGCTCGGCAAGGCATTCAACCCGGCCCTGCTTTACCGGGGCATGCGCAGCATCTGCCACCAAACCATGTTTGTAAAAAGATCCCTGCATCACAAATACGGGCTGTACGACAACAGCCTGAAGATTGCCATGGACTTCGATTTCCTGGTGCGCATCCGCAATGAAAAATTCCTGTTTGTACCCGAAGTGCTGGCCATTTTCGCCCCCGGAGGTACCAGTATGCAGAACATGCAGCGCATCCTGGATGAGAACACCCGCATCATCCACAAATACCTGGGCAAATCCTGGCAGCACCGGGTATGGACCTGGCGCCTTCGCCTGCTCATCGGATTGATGAATTCCCCGTTGGGCAAGCCGTTATACTACCTCAAAAACAAACTGGGCCTGGCCAATGCCTGAGGATCAGCGGAAGCCCATCCTTTGCAGCAGGTAACATACCACCATGCACATTTTGGAGCAGACACCTATTCGCAGCAAAGCCACCGGAATGGCTGATTGTATACGGATCATATGGGCCAAGCGCGGCGGCACCGGTGCCGGGTCGTGCTGCAAGGCCTGCTCCAGGCTGCGCACGCCTACATTGCGGTACATGCGCCAGTAGTAATCGAATACCAGGATATTATTGAGAATGCCCTCGTCCAATTGGCGTACCAGGTTATGATTCTCCGGTACCTGCACAG
>JALOMZ010000025.1 GCA_025455205.1 Chitinophagaceae bacterium
GGGTGCTGCGAAGGCCCAGCTTCTCCACGATGCCGGTAACGTTTTCCACCTTCACCAGGTCGCCAATGGTGAAGGGCTTGTCGAAGAAGATGATAAAGGAGGCGATGAGGTTTTCGAGGCTTTCACGGAAGGCCAGGGCCAGTGCGGCGCCCACGATGCTGAGGCCGGTGAGCACATGGCTCAGGTTGAAGCCCAGGGAGTATTTCAGGATGAGCAGGATGCCAATGATCCATACAATCACCTTCAGGAAATCGCGCAGGAAGATCACCAGCTGGTCATCGGTGCGGTCGGCGGTGGCAGCGGCTTTCTGCTGCAGTACATAGGATATATACAGGATAATGCGCTGGCAGAGCCAGATGAAGGATCCGATGAGTACACCCCGCCCCAGAGATTCCAGGATTTGTTTGAGGGATGCCTTGTAAATGCTGAATTGCAGAAAAGCCGGCATGTTCAGGCGGTAAAGGGCGGCCATCACTGAAAGCACCAGCAGAAAGAACCCGATGGGCGCCACCACCAGTTCCTGGAAACGCCGGCGGTCGAAGGCGCGGTTGCTGGAGTTTATGAGCCGGGCTATGAGCCAGGCGGTGCCTTTCGACAGCAGCTTGCGGAAGAGGTATACAGAGCCAATGATGGCTGCTGATATCAGGTAACTGCGGAGGGTGTTGTTCCAGAGAACCTGGTCGAGGTAGTTTTCCATGGCGGTAGGGGGTTAGAATTCCTGAAGCCCGGCGGGCAGGGCATAGATAGTTAGGATGCCGGCTTCATTGAGCAGGTACAGCTTTCCGGCCTGCACCCGCATTTTGCGGAAAGGAAGCCATTGCGGGGGCAGGGGAATGGTTCTTGTATTGATGCCATCGGGGCTTATCAGCGTGAGCGACCGGGCGTCTGCGGCCAGCAGACCTTTGCCGTAGCCCTGCAGCTGTCGCCAGCCCTGATGCGACAATATCTGCTGGTAAGCGCCGAAATAATCCATTACCATCAGCCCGCGGGTACTGTCGTAGGCATACAGCTTTTTGTTATAGTCTTCCAGTTTGAAGGGCCGGGGCGGGGTATCGAACAGTACCCGGAAATCGGCCGATTCCAGCAGTACGGTGCCTTCCTCATTGATCTTCTTCACCTTTGCGTCCAGGTCGTCGTAGAGCCAGATATTGTTGTCGTAACTCTGCGCTATGGCCTCGCACTGCAAAATGCCTGCCTGTCGTAAATCTATGATGGTTCTACGGTTGAGGAACCTGTCGAGGATTACCAGGGTGGCAAAGTCTTTATACCACAGGATGATGCGAAGCGGATTGGAGGCGTCTACTGTATGGAGGGTGCCAAAGTTCCTTACTTCGTTGAAAACGCCCATGGAGTCGAGCTGGTCGTTGAATTTGCGCAATTGCATATCGCTGCCCAGCAGGTAGAGGTTGCCCAGGTTGTCCACCTCAAAATTGGTCCAGCTGCCCGGCACCGTATGCAGCTTTTCCGGGGCTGGCTGGGCTGCCAGCGGAGCCAGGGAGCAACACAGCATCAGCAGAAGCAGCAGGGTTCGCATGGTCAGGAGGCAAAGGTTTGGAGGGTGATGTCTTCGCCATCGAAAACGGCATAGGTGAAGTGCAGCACCCAGTCGCCCAGGTTTACATACCGGCTGTTGCCGGTGAGCGGGTGGATGCCGGGCACATGGCGGTGTCCGTAGATGAAATAGTCTACTGGCCTTTGCTTCAGTACTTCCTGACTGTGAATCATCAGCCATTCCTTGTCGGCCCCCAGGAATTGTTTCTCCGTTTCGGCCACCGCTTCGCGGCTCTTGCGGCTGAAGAAATTGGCCAGTCCCATGCCAATGGCTGGCGGCAGCATGCCAAACAGCCACTGGCAAACAGGGTTGCGGAAGATGACCTTCAGGAATTTGTAGCCATGGTCGCCGGGGCCCAGGCCATCGCCATGCGCCACGAAGAATTGTTTGCCGCTGAATTCGAAATATGCTTCGTTGAAGTAAACGGCGATATTCAATTCCTGCTGGAAATAGTCCTTCATCCACATATCATGGTTGCCCACAAAGAAATGTACCGGTATACCGCTGTCGGTCAGTTCGGCCAGTTTGCCCAGCAGCCGCACATATCCTTTGGGTACCACGTATTTGTACTCGTACCAGAAGTCGAACATATCGCCAACAATGAAGATGGCGGCAGCCTCCTGCCTGATTTGCTCCAGAAAGGTCACCAGCTTTTGCTCGCGACGGCGGCTGGCGGCATAATCCGGGGCGCCCAGGTGGAAATCGGACAGGAAGAAGACTTTTTTGCCGGG
Source organism: Chitinophagaceae bacterium (assembly GCA_025455205.1). GTDB lineage: Bacteria > Bacteroidota > Bacteroidia > Chitinophagales > Chitinophagaceae > Phnomibacter. The sequence goes on from JALOMZ010000025.1 coordinate 2,284, forward strand.
GGGGATCTGCATGGCACAAATTTAGGCGGATGGCTGCAAAGCGAATTGGGATCAGCCATTAATGCAGGCCCGGGATGCTTTGCATTTGGTGTCCAAAGTATTACATTCATGTTGCACTTATTCCATATTCTGAAAAAGAATCAACCATGAAATTGCCGCCAGTAATCGTTGGAGTCTTGATCAGCTTTTTCCTCGCCTGGGCTTTGCATGCAAGCTTGCGTGATGCGAACGAGCCGCCTTTTGTCTCCTATCAACAATACCTGCAATCCAAGGCAGTTATTGGATGTGGAGCTTCGGGTGAGGGTGGTTTTGACTGGCGGGTAGACGAAGCCCAGATTCCGCTGTTGCAGGGCTGGGGCAGCTTCAGGTGGCATGTTACTGCTGCCAATGATTCGGCACAGATCTATTTCAACCAGGGCATCAACATGTACTACAGCTTTCACATGATTGAAGCCAAAGCATCCTTTGCCAAAGCGGCACGGTTCGATCCTGATTGTGCCATGGCGTATTGGGGGCTGGCTATGTCCTATGGGGTGAATTATAACTATGCCATGCTCAAAAATGCCCCGGAGGCCATGGATGCCATGGCGCAGGCGCAACGCGCGGTCAACAACGAAACGCCGCTTGAAAAAGATATCATTGGCACATTGGTTGCCCGGTACAATAAGGATACTTCGGTGAGCAGGAGCCAGCAAAACACCGATTATGAGAAGGCTATTAAACAAGTACTGGACAAATATCCTGACGATGGAAATGTGAATGCATTGTATGCCGACGCATTGATGGTGCAGCACCCGTGGGATATGTACGATATCAATGGCAAACCCAAACCGTGGACTCCGGCCATTGTTGCGGTGCTGGAAAAGGCGCTCAAAAAGCATCCCGATCATCCGAGCCTCAACCATTTGTACATCCATGCCATGGAAGGCGGCGAGCAAGCCGATGATGCGTTAAAGAGTGCATGGCGGCTGAGCACCATGATGCCCATGGTAAGTCACATGGTGCACATGCCTTCGCACATTTTTATCCGCACCGGTCACTACAAGGAAGGTATGCTGGTGAATGATTCTTCCATTAACGGTTTCAGCGCCTACTACGCACAATATCCCCAGGTGGAGGGCGACACCTATCTGTATCTCATCCACAATCTGCACATGAAAGCGGCCTGTACCATGTACAGAGGCAACGCCAGGGATGCCTATGAAGCTTCCAGACAGTTGCAGGCAGCTGTTCCTGCCAAGTACATGGAGATGGGCGGTGGCATGGGCAATTATATGCAGTATGCCTACAGTACACCGGTGATGATGCAGGTTCGCTTTGGGTGGTGGGACAGCTTGCTGGCCGCGCCACGCATCAACCGGCAACTGAAATATGCATGGGCCATTCAAACCTTTGGGAAGGGGATGGCTTGGTGCAGAAAGGGCAACGTTCAACAAGCTCAAGCCATGCTGGCAGATCTGAAAGGGCTTGAAAATGACGCTTCCCTGCAGGAACAGTTTGAAACCATCAATCCGGCACATAAAGGACTGGGCGTAATGATCTCATTGTTAGAAGGCACCATTGAGTGGCAAAACAATCGTCTTGATGCCGCTGTTGCTGCTTACGAGCAGGCAGTTCAGCGGGAGGATGGTTTCATGTACCAGGAGCCAAGGGATTGGTTGCTGCCTACGAGGCATTACCTGGGGGCCGCATTATTGGCCAGGCAGCGCTTTGCCGAAGCGGAGCAGGTGTATCAGAAAGAACTGGTGATCAATCCGAGGAATGTATGGAGTTTGTATGGCTTGCTCCAATCCCAGCGGGACCTGGGCAAGGAAAAGGAATCGGCCCGAACCGGTACACAGTTGGAGCATGCTTCTGAGGGAAATGACATCAGGCTGATGGGTTCAATAATGTAGCCTGCGGTTTTCTAAAGGCTTTTCATTTTTTCCTGCAGGTATTGCAGCACATCGCCCGATGCCACCACGGGTTTGTCGGTTACATCGGCGGTATACCAGTATACCCAGGCGGTAGCGGTCTGGCCGTTGTCGATCCACACCTCGGTCAGGTCTCGCCGGTATTCCGAAGGCTCGTCATACGATGCATCTATGCCTTCGTAATCGTCCAGCTGGGCCATGGCCCATTCAAATTCATCGGCATGGCGTATGGTGTACAGTTCGCCAATAATGAAACGGTCTTCTGCAGTGGGCAGTGCGGCGGGGTAGGCGCCCAGGTCGTACAGGGTGCCCCTGATCCTGCCGGGTGATACAAGGTCAAAATACTGGCTGATATAGTTGTAGGCCGGGCTGTTGAATCCGCTGCGCAGGGATCCGTACACGAAAATGTTGTGGCAGGTTGGTGTGCTCATGGTGCTGGCTTTGGCGTAAAGGTCCGTGCTGGCGGGCAGAAAACCTCAGCCCTGGTCTATCAGAAAGCAGAAAACTTCTTTCGGGCCGTGCACGCCGGTAACCAGGGTCTTCTCAATGTCGGCGGTCCGGCTGGGGCCGCTGGCAAAAGACAATTGGGAGGGCAGGGCCGCTCCGTATTGCTGCTGCAGGAGGGCCAGGGCATCCGAAATATCATATACCAGCTGGCGGGTGGTGGCCAGGCAGATATGTACGGGTGCGTACACGCTGGGTGTTCGGCCCCCGGAGGCGGTGCTGCTGAGTACCAGGGTACCGGTGCGGGCCACCAGGCATTCGGCGGCGGTGATGCTGGCATGGCAGTCGGCCAATTGGTTGTGCCAGGGCAGGTTCCAGCCGGCGGTTTCCAGTGCCCGGCGCAGGGAAGAGTCGGTGCAGAACCATTTCTGCATGCCCCGCTTGGCGGCGAGTACCTGCAATTGCTGGCATACCTCGGTCATGGATTCACACCATGAAAACTGCCCCTGCAGCTGGGTAAACTGTTCGGCAAACAGAATGGCCAGGTCTTCCGGCTGTCCCTGGAAGAGGTCCGGCACAGCCGTGTCTGCCGCTGCGGGAAAGGGAACAGGCACTGAGTGCTTCAGTGCCTGTTGTATGCGTTGGAGGATCGCTTTTTTGGCGTTGTCAGGCATAGGCCGAAATTACGCGGATTTGTTATCGGGTGCAGGCGCCGTTGTGTCTGTTGCCGTACCGTTGGTGTCGGCCGTTTCCGGTTCAGTGGCTTCCGGCGTTTGTGCCGGTGCTTCTACCACGCCTACCTCTTCAGCCGGGTGTGCATGCGGTGCCGGGTTTTCATCCACAATATGGATCGGGCTCTTCACTTCAAAGGGCCTTTTGCCAATCAGGTCTTCCACATCGCTCTGGAAGAGCACTTCCTTCTCCAGCAGGGCCTTTGCCAGCTTCTCTACGTCCAGCTTCTTCTCTGTGAGCAGCTGCTTGGTACGGCGGTAGGCCGCATCTATCAGCTTGCGCACTTCCTCATCAATCATCTTGCCGGTTTCCTCGCTGTAGGGCTTGGTGAAGGTCTGATCGGCATTGGGATCGTAATAGCTTACATTGCCCACCTTATCGTTCATGCCGTATACAGTCACCATGCCGTAGGCGGTACGGGTAATCTGCTGCAGGTCGTTGCTGGCGCCGGTACTGATCTTGCCGAAGAAAATATCTTCTGCTGCCCGACCGCCCAGGGTCATGCAGATCTGGTCCATCAGCTGGTCGGTATTGTAGAGGTACTGTTCTTTGGGCGTGTACTGGGCGTAGCCCAGGGCTGCTGTGCCACGGGGCACAATGGTCACTTTCAGCAGCGGGTAGGCATGCTCCAGGTACCAGCCGCAGATGGCGTGGCCGGCTTCGTGGTAGGCAATGATCTCCTTTTCCTCCGGGCTGATGAGCTTGTTCTTTTTTTCGAGGCCGCCGATCACGCGGTCGATGGCATCCTGGAAATCGCTCATGTCCACGGCATCCTTGCTCTTGCGGGCGGCTATCAGGGCGGCTTCGTTGCACACGTTGGCAATGTCGGCACCCGCAAAGCCCGGCGTTTGTTCGGCCAGCTTGTGGATGTCCAGCGTCTGCGACACCTTGATGGGTTTGAGGTGCACCTTGAAGATCTGCTCGCGGCCGGTTACATCCGGGCGGTCGATGCTGATCTGCCGGTCGAAGCGGCCGGGGCGCAGCAGGGCGCTGTCCAGCACATCGGGGCGGTTGGTAGCTGCCAGGATGATGATGCCGGTGTCGCCGCCAAAGCCATCCATTTCCACCAGCAGCTGGTTGAGGGTGTTTTCCCGTTCATCGTTGCTCATGATGGCATTGCGTCCTCGGGCCCGGCCAATGGCATCAATCTCATCAATGAATATGATACAGGGGGCTTTTTCCCGGGCCTGCTTGAAGAGGTCGCGCACGCGGCTGGCGCCCACGCCTACAAACATCTCCACAAAGTCGGAGCCGCTGAGGCTGAAGAAGGGCACTTTGGCTTCTCCCGCCATGGCCTTGGCCAGCAGGGTCTTGCCGGTGCCGGGGGGGCCAACCAGCAGGGCGCCTTTGGGAATCTTGCCGCCCAGGGCGGTGTATTTCTTGGGATTCTTCAGAAAGTCTACGATCTCCATCACCTCCACCTTGGCTTCGTCGAGGCCGGCCACGTCGGCAAAGGTGACGTTTACCTTCATGTCCTTATCGAACAACTGGGCACGGCTTTTGCCAATGTTGAAGATGCCGCCTGCACCACCGCCGCCTGCACCACCGCCCATTTTGCGCATCATCAGCACAAAAAACAGCACAAAGAGGCCAATGGTGAGCAGGGTATTCATGAGCGGGCCCCAGAGCTCGCCTTCATCGGTTACTTTGGCATTCAGCTTTTCGAGCCCGTTGGTTTCCCGGAATTTGGTAAGCTCCTCATTCCAGCTGTCCCAGCCGGTAATGCTGAACTCAAAATGGGGTCCGTTGGGGTTGGCCACGGCACGGGCCTCCTTGAACTTGGCCACATAGTATGGCTTCTTGAGGCTGTCGGGGTGAATATATACGCGCACCAGCATTTTGTTGCGCACATCCAGCACCTTCTGCACATCGCCTGTTTTGTACATCTGTTCCAGGAAGGTCTTGCTGTCTATTTCCAGGGCGCTGCTGCCGGTATTGAAATACTGGGCACCCAGCAGGATCACGGCAATGGCGGCATAGATCCAGTAGATACTGAACCGGGGGCCGCGGCGGCCGGGCTTTTCATCCCCGCCGGAATTGCGTTGAAAGGGTGACCGGTTTTGGCTGTTCTGTTGTCTCTCTTCAGGTAACATATTTTGTGGGTATCAGCTTTATAATTGTTTGGGAGGTAAAAAGGTTGATGGTGTGTATGATCAATTAACAAATCCGGAAGGGGTTGGCGGCCTCAGAGGTCTTTATGTTCCATCTGCGGGGCGTCGCTCCACATCTCCTCGATGCGGTAGAAGGCCCTGGTTTCCGGCTGCATGATGTGCACCACCACGTTCACGTAGTCCATCAGCACCCATTTAGCGTGCTGAAAGCCTTCCTGGCGGTAGGGGTACTCGCCGGTGGCTTCTTTTACGGAGCGCTCCACGCCGTCGGCAATAGCTTTCACCTGGGTGGCCGTGGTAGCCTGGCACACGATGAAGAAGTCGGCCACTGATTCGGGAATCTTGCGAAGGTCGAGGGATACGATGGCTTCAGCTTTCTTTTCGAATAGTCCGTTCAGGATGCCCTTGAAGAGCCGGGACTGGCGGGTGATAGACGATGTTTGACGGCTTCTGGTCTGCAAGGATGGCGTTTGGTTCAATAGTAGTCTGCTTTTTGTGTTCCGCTGGTTTCAGAATGCAATATCGAGGCTTTCTGTGAAAGCGTTCTGCTAATTTCGCTCCAAATTTAGCCATTCGCCAGGCATGAATCCACTACCCGTCGGGCATTCTTTTTCCAGCTTCGACACCATCGACAGCACCAATATATATGCCATGCAGCAAATTCGTGCAGGATTGGCTGTTCATGGGCAGGTCTTTTCTGCCCGGGAGCAAACTGAGGGGCGGGGGCAGCGGGGCCGCAGGTGGTGGTCGCCGCCCGGTGAAAACCTGCAGCTGACGGTGGTGCTGCAGCCGCTGCAACTCGCTGCCAGTCAGCCTTTCCGGCTCAGTGCGGCCATGGCACTGGCGGTGCACGACCTGTTGTGTGCCGTGTCGGATGATGCCTGGCGTATCAAGTGGCCCAACGATCTTTACCGGGATGACAGAAAGGCAGGCGGCATCCTGATAGAAAATGTAATCCAGTCAGGCAAATGGGTGTGGGCCGTAGTGGGCATTGGCCTCAATGTAAACAGTACCCGCTTTGATCCTGCATTGCCCAATCCCATTTCACTGGCGCTGGCAACCGGGCAAAGCTGGGATGCAGATGGGCTGGCCCGGCAGCTATGCACCTGCATTGAGCGGCGCTGGCAACAACTGCTGGCAGGCGGTTGGCCCGCGTTGCTGGCCGATTATAATGCAGTTTTGTACAAAGCCGGTTCCCTGCAGCGCCTGCGCCGAAACAATATCACCACGGCCATGCGGATCCAGCGGGTGAATGAACAGGGCATGCTGCTCACCGGCGAAAACGGGGAATATGCCTTCGCCCACGGCGAAGTGGAATGGGTGCTTTAGCCGGCCAGGGGATGGGGCAGTTCTTCTGCTGCCCGGGCCTCCACTTCAAAACGGTTGTAATGGTATCCCTGAAGGATCCAGCTCCACAGGTACAGCAGGATGAACCGTGCAGTACCCCATTGCCTGAATTGCTCCACATGCTTCAGCTCGTGCCGTACCCAGCGGATATTGGCCATGAACTGCACCTCCGTAACCCCCCAAAGTAATATGCGGGTATTCCATACCATGGCCACGCGCGGGGTACGCAGCCAGCCTGCGGCCAGCCGGGCCGGCCAGGCATTTTCTATGATGCGCACTTCGGGTGGTAAAGGCATGATAAGACGTAACAGGCACTAAAGCTTGCGGCTGGTCAGTTGTTGGGCGCTCCACCATCCACCCAGCAGAGGATGGTGCTCTTTTCGGCAGCACTGAGGCTGCTGCCCTGGGGCATCAGTCCGGCATTCACCTGCGAACGGATACTGGCAGCCTTGGCCTTGATCTGCGTGAAATTGGTGAGCGGCCCGCCACTATTTACAGCGCCGGTGCCATGGCAGCCGCTGTTGACCGCGCATTTGGTTTGCATCAGGGGCAGCACATTGCTGGCAAAGGAAGGCGTGGGACCCTGGCAGGCACCGGTATTGCCGCTGTCCTCTTCCTTTGAGCAGGCGAGCAGGAACAGGAAGCCCGCTATCAGCAGACATACCGGCCTGCGGGTCCCGGCAGAGATCATTTGCATATTTCCGCTGGTTTGTATGATGGAAAGATAAGCAACCGCCTGCTATCCGGCATTCAGGATCTCCAGGATCTCCGCCGTATGGTTCTTGGTATCGGGCTTGCTGATGATTTGGCTGATCTTGCCGGCGCCGTCAATGAGGAAGGTGGTGCGGGTAGTGCCCATGTAGGTGCGGCCCATGAATTTCTTTTCGCCCCACACGCCATAGGCTTCCACAATCTGCTTGTCTTCATCGGCAATCAGCGGAAAGGGCAGCTCGTATTTCTGCTCGAATTTCTTGTGGCTCTTCACGCTGTCGGTACTCACGCCAATCACCTGGATGCCGGCTTTCAGCAGGGCATCGTAGTTGTCGCGCAGGTTGCAGGCCTGGGCCGTGCAACCCGGGGTATCGTCTTTGGGGTAGAAATACAGGGCTACCTGCTTTCCTTTGAAGTCTTTCAGCGAAATGGTGTTGCCATTCTGGTCCACACCGGAAAAGGCGGGCGCTTTGCTGCCGGGTTTCAGTGACATGGTTGAGCGTATTTAGTTCAAAAATAACCTTATCCTGGTCCGAATTGTTCGCAACCGGGCAGGCTGGCTAACAGTTTTACCATACCCACCATGGCGCTGCAGGGCTGTCGCCATACACGATCAGATCCCACGCCACATGGGCCAGCAGGGGTGGCCACAGCGAGCCGCCAGCCAGGCGAAGTCCGCCCAGTATCAGCCCGGCCAGGAATGTATACCAGAACAGGTTCGGGGAGATTAATGCCTGTTCGGCATAGGGCGAGGCAAACAACAGTGTTTTATACCCGGCGTGGGCGGCGGCGGTAAGCGGTATGGTGAGCCAGGCAGGCTGCGGCCGCAGCAGGTAGAAAAGGGCGCCGCGGAAAATAAATTCCTCAGCGGCACCAATACAAACAGCGGTGATGGCAAACAGGGTCAGCCCCATGGGTATGCCGCTCATGCCCAGGCTGAGGCGGTAACCGCTGCCCACACCGGTGCCCAGGACCAGGCCTGCCCCGGTGGCCAGCAGCAGCGGCAGAATGGTTGACTGCGGTATATGCCAGATGAGCCCTGCGTGTCCCTGTTGGTGCACCGTTCTGTACATCATCCACAGCGGCAGGCTCAGGGGCAGCAGCGACAGCCACAAGGGTTGTCCGGGCACCAGCCAGGCAAAAGCAAAAATGCCCAGGGTAAAGAGCCCGGTTGAAACCATGCTGTGGCCCCGGATACTTTTTTCAATTAGCATGGTGGGTGCGTACTGAAGATTTGTTATGCCGACGGTTGGCCATCGCTATCACCCCCAGCAAGCCGCCTGCCA
>JALOMZ010000310.1 GCA_025455205.1 Chitinophagaceae bacterium
TTAAGGAATCCAAGGCCACCTTCGTATTCGGCCAGATGAACGAACCCCCCGGAGCCCGCGCCCGCGTAGCCCTTTCCGGTCTTACCATTGCCGAATACTTCCGCGATGGCGATGGCCAGGGCAAAGGCAAGGACATCCTCTTCTTCGTAGACAATATCTTCCGTTTCACCCAGGCCGGCTCCGAAGTATCGGCCCTGCTGGGTCGTATGCCCTCCGCGGTAGGTTACCAGCCCACGCTGGCCACCGAAATGGGCCTGATGCAGGAACGCATCACCTCCACCAAGAACGGATCCATCACCTCTGTACAGGCGGTATACGTGCCGGCGGATGACCTTACCGACCCCGCTCCTGCCACCACCTTCGCCCACCTGGATGCCACTACGGTATTGAGCCGTAAGATTGCTGACCTCGGTATCTATCCCGCGGTAGACCCGCTGGATTCCACCAGCCGTATCCTCACCCCTGCTATTGTAGGTGAAGCGCACTATAACTGCGCCCAGCGTGTGAAAATGATCCTCCAGCGCTATAAGGAACTGCAGGACATCATCGCCATCCTGGGTATTGATGAACTGAGCGATGAAGACAAAATGACCGTGGCCCGTGCCCGTAAGGTGCAGCGCTTCCTCAGCCAGCCCTTCCACGTGGCCGAGCAGTTCACCGGCCTCAAGGGTGTGTTTGTGAGCATCGAAGACACCATCCGCGCCTTCAACGCCATCATGGACGGTGAAGTGGATGAGTATCCCGAAGCTGCCTTCAACCTGGTAGGTACCCTGGAAGACGCCATCGAAAAAGGTAAGAAGCTGCTGGCACAGGCACAGGGATAATCTGAAAATGAAATGAAGTAACCCGCCAAAATGGGGAACATCAGCCGCCGAGCCATTTCGTTTTCACATTTTCAAATTTTCAGATCATGAACTTAGAAATACTGACTCCCGAGAAAAAGCTATTCAGCGACATCGTTTATGGTGTGCAGCTGCCGGGTGTAAATGGCCTGTTTGAGGTGCTGGAAAAGCACGCCCCCATGGTAAGCGCCCTGGGCAAAGGCACCGTGAAGGTGCTGGCCGACAAAAGCGGCAGCAACACCACGTCCTTCCAGATCACCGGCGGTTTTGTGGAAGTGCTGAACAACCGGGCCACCGTGCTGGTAGAAGGTGCTACCGAACTGTAACACTGCAATTGCGTTAGCCTGATAACCGGGAAATCCCTTTCCAGCCATGGAAGGGGATTTTCTTTTGCCCGCAGCCTCAGTTCAGCTGGGGGTCAATGGGGTAATTCACAATGGGATGAAAGGCCTCATCCAGCTGCATCACGGCACGCTTCCACACCTCCCCGGGCGGGGTGCGGAAAACCAGCTGGTGGCTGCCCTGGGCGGTAAGCCAGCTGCTGGATGCCAATTCATCTTCCAGCTGCCCACCACTCCAGCCGCTGTACCCCAGGTAAAAGCGGATATTGTCGAGGTCCAGCTGCCGGTCGCGGATGAGCTGGATGATCTGCTCAAAATTGCCGCCCCAGTAAACATTGGGCAGTACGGCCTGGGCATCGGACCTGAGTTCGGGGATATTGTGCAGGAAATGCAGGGTATCGGGCTGCACCGGGCCACCGTAGAACACCGGAATGCGGAAGCCCTCCAGATCGGGAATGAATTCATCCAGCCGCTGCTCATAAGGCCGGTTGAGCACAAAGCCAAAGCTGCCATCGGCAGTATGCTCGCAGAGAAAAACCGCCGTGCGCATGAAATTGGGATCCTTCAGAAAAGGATCGGAAATAAGGAGGATGCCTGGTGCCGGTTCAATCATAGCCTTAAGATAAGCAGCAATTGGGGAATGCACCAAACAAAGTTTCCGGAAAAAGCATCTCCCTGTACCTTCAAGCGCACGTTAAAAAAAGCGCCGCCTGCCGCAACGCCTGCCCCATGGCTTAGCTTTGCGGTGCATTCAAGCCCCCTATGTCGTTAAAGAAAATCCTGCCCCTCATCATCGCCCTCATCACCATCTCGCTGATCGGGATCATTTACATGCAGTATAACCGCATCCAGAACCTGCTGATTGTAAAGGAGGAGCAGCTGTATGAAAAAGTGGCCAAGGCCATAGACATGGTGGGCAAAGACCTCAGCGAAAACAGCTCGCGATCACTCACCCTGCGTCAGCGCCGCAAGTCATCGCTCAACCTGAACAACCAGCTGGTGCCGGTGGAACTCATGCAGCCAGCCCTCATTTCAGAGCGCTATACCCAGTTCGAAATAAAGGAGAAGCTGGACCTGGCATTCAAAACACTGAAAATTCCGGCTCAATCCTACGAATTCGCCATCACCAACAACCTCAACCTGATGAGCTATGAAATGCAGAGCCCCGGCTTCCTGGCGGCCATGCAGGACACGCTCAGCAATATCATCTGGAATTATCCCCTGGAACCACCGGCCGGCACCTGGGCAGAAGACCTGGCCCCTTATGAAAACATCATCCTCATCATTCCGGATTTCAGGAAGCTGGTGGTACAACAGTCCTACTCCGAGTTCCTGGGTGCCATCATATTCACCCTGTTCATCATGTTTGCCTTCTTCATTACGGTTCGAACCATGCTCAACCAGAAGAAGCTGAGTGAGATCAAGACAGATTTCATCAACAACATGACCCACGAATTCAAAACGCCCCTGGCTACCATATCGCTGGCTGTGGACGCGCTCAACAACGAGCGGGTGCTGGGCGACCCTGGCAAGCTGCAATACTTCCGGGGCATCATCAAGGAGGAAAACAAGCGCATGAACAAGCATGTGGAAACCATCCTCCAGGCCGCTGCCCTCGAAAAGCAGGAACTCACGCTCAACAAGAAGAAATGCAGCGGACATGAACTGATACGGCACTCCTTATCCAATTACACGCTGGTGCTGCAGGAAAAGCAGGGCCAGGTACAGCTGCATACTAACGCCCGGCACGATGAGATCTTTGTGGATGAACAGCATTTCACCAACCTGATCAACAACCTGATCGATAATGCCATCAAGTATTCAAAAGACGCGCCCCAGATAACAGTCACCACGCACAGCACCAACAAGTTTTTCTGCATCCGGGTAGACGATAAGGGCATTGGCATGAGCCGCGAATCCGTGAAACGCATTTTTGAGAAATTCTACCGCGCACATACCGGCAACATCCACAACGTAAAAGGTTTTGGCCTGGGCATGAGCTATGTGAAAACCATCATCGATGCCCACAAAGGGCGCATCAAGGTAGACAGCACCCTGGGCAAGGGCAGCTCCTTTGTGGTGGAAGTACCGCTGGCAAAAAAGGATTAAGGCATTCATTTTTTTTGACATATGTCAAAAAATGAGAGAATCCGGGCCTTCCGGCGCAAAAAACCTGCCGGTTTTTAGGGATCATATGAAAAGACTGCTAATTTAGGTGAGCACTTACTCACCCCATTCCGCCTGCACACCCTGGTGCCTGTAAAACCCTTCCCTGTGCCCCGCTGGTTTCATTTTAAAAACAACCACCATGACACTGCAATCGGGTTTTCAGCATCCGCCCATGGCCGGCACCGACCGAACGACACCGCTGAACCCGGGCTTCATCCATATTTCCACCCGTCTGTTGCCGCGGGGGGAGAAATTCATGCTGCGCATTACCAACGCCGTAGGCCTCATCCACGAGGGACATTTCAAGACATGTTAGCATCAGCAGGCAGCAATAAACTGCTATCGCCATAACTGAGAAAGCGGAACCCGTTGTCCAGCGCATAGCGATATACCCTTTTCCAATCCTCTCCAATAAGCGCAGCCACCAGCAGCAACAGCGTGCTGTTGGGCTGGTGGAAATTGGTGATCAATCCCTGGCACAATCCAAAAGAATACCCTGGCGCAATGATGATGCTGGTTTTCACAATCAGTCTGTGCAGGCCCTGATGCTGCATCCATTGCTGCAAGGCCTGCAGCACTTCCCTTTTACCGGCCCGGTGCGGCATGAGGTGATCATATACTTCCCATTGCTGAATTTCGAGCTCCTGCAGGCTGATCCGGGGATTGAGCAACACTTTCACGCCCATCCAGTAAATGCTTTCCAGCGTGCGCATGCTGGTGGTGCCCACCGGAATGATGCAGGCCGCATCCATCAGTTGTTGCAGGAATGCCGGGTCTATTTCCATGAATTCCGCGTGCATGTCGTGGCCGGCCATGGTGGCCGATTTTACCGGCTTGAAGGTGCCGGCGCCCACATGCAGGGTGGTGAAGGCTGTGCGCATGCCATGCCTGGCCAGGTCTGCAAATACGCGATCGGTAAAATGCAGGCCGGCGGTAGGTGCCGCCACGCTTCCGTCCTGCCGGGCATAAATGGTTTGGTAACGCGTGGCATCCGATTCCTCGGCCGCCCGGTGCAGGTAGGGCGGAATAGGGATCTCCCCCAACACATGCAGTACCTGCGCAAAAGCCAGGGCAGCAGGCTCCCAGCTGAACCGGATCACAAAGCAATCGGCACGCTTCTCAGCAATGGCAGCGGTAACAGCAATGGGCTTGCCTTCATGCAGGGTGTGCTTTTCCAGCACCATGCCGTGCTTCCACTTGCTGGCGCCCCCCACCATGCATTTGTACAAAATGCTGCCGGTTTCATTCATGGCGGTAGTGATATCAGCGTACTGCTCATGCGGCTCCAGGGCAAAGATCTCAATAACACCGCCTGTTGGTTTTTCAAAGAGCAGGCGGGCTTCTATCACCTTGCTGTTGTTGAATACCAGCAGGCTGCCGGCAGGCAGGTGAGTTGCCAGGCTGTAAAAATGATCCTCGGAAATGGCGCCTTTGCCATACAGCAGCAGTTTGGATTCATCGCGCTGTTCGAGGGGATAACGCGCAATCCTGTCGTCGGGCAGGTTATATGTAAAATCGCTGATGGCAATGTCTTTGGGATGCATGCTGCAAAGATGCCGGTTGCATTACAAACAGCTTCCTAAAAAAAGGCCGGAAAGCCTGTGCCATGCAGCTTTCCGGCCAGCTGGTGTTAAAACGGTGTGGGGAGAAAAAACGGCCGGGCTACTGCCTCTGGCCCGAGGGTGTGGATTGTATGGTAAACGTCTCCTTTTTAAAGAAAGTGGCATATTTCTTTGATACGGCAGGCGATTGCCTTTTGCCATTCACCACCAGCACATCGCCATCCCAGTCAATATCCACCTTGTCACCTTTTTCCACAATACCGTCCTGATGCAACTGAATCAGCCCCTGCTGCAGCTTACGCAGTTCTTCCTGCGCCTCTTGCATTTGTTCGCCCGCAGCCTTGAGCGATGCCTCCATGAGCTTCCGGTTTTGTTCCATTTCCCCACGCATGCGGGTCATGGCTTCCTCCAAGTCACGCTGCAAGGATGCTCTGTCTGCAGCGGCAAGGGCATTGGCCAGGCCGGCCTCTTTGCAGGCAGCATCCGCTTCCTGCAAGGCCTTTTCCATATCGGCCTTCACGCGGGGCAGTTCCAGTTCCCGAAACCTTTCCATGTCTGCCTCCAGCCTTTGCATGGCCAGGTTTAATTCGGCCTGGAGCGCTGCATAAGTCGGACCGGTGTTACCAGCAGCAGCGGACTTTCTGCGGGTTGTATCCTGCCCCGTTCCTGGACTGGACTGAGACTTGTGCTGCTGCGCCTGGCTGCGAAAGGGTGGGTAAAGAGCAAGCAGCAATACTAATACCAGGGATGCGATGATCCATGTGCGTTTGTGTTTTTTCGATTGGTGTTGCATAACGATGGTGGTTTTATTACGAATTGTTTCGTAAATATAGTACGATAATTTTCGTAGACATATTTTTTATGGAGATTAGTATTGTTTTAACGCCTCTGCTTCCGGTTGAGGGTCCGGGAAGCAAAATGCAGCCTGCCTCCTTTAGCAATTAATCCCGAATTTTACCTTACTGCGTTTCTCAAAACCAAACGCCCCGCACTATGAAAAGCATTCTGCACAAGATGGGTAGCTCCGCAGCGCTGCTCCTGATCACACTGGCCGCATTGGCACAACAGGACAGCAGCTACCCGGAAAAGCAAAAGAAATTCGACCCCAACCGCCTGGTATTTGGCGGCATTGTAGGGGCATCCTTTGGCGACTTCACATTTGTACAGGTTTCGCCGCAGGTGGGCTATATGTTCAACCCTTACCTTACAGCGACGGTTATGCAGGTCTCAACGTATATGGCCGGGTGTTCCCCATCCGCTTTATTGTGCTGAGTGCACAGCCGGAGATCAACTACAACTGGGGCACCTACAAATTTGGCAACGGCCAGCCCAGCCAGAAGATCGACGGCCAGTTTGTGCCCTCGCTGCTGCTGGGCGGCGGACTGATGATACCTTCCGGCGGACGGGGAGGCATGATGATCACCATGCAATACGATGTACTGCAGAATGCCCGGTCGCCCTATGGCAGCAATGCCTTCCTGAATGTGGGCTTTACATTTTGATCAGCGCAGGGTGTTCACGTAATCTATCACTGCCTGCGGCAGGTCGAATATCCTGACACGTTCATGCAGCGGATCGTACAGGAAGCCGTCGCGGTGCATCACCTGCATCATTTGAAACAGGTCGGAATAGAAGCCGGCGGTATTGAGTACCAGTACGGGTTTGTCGTGGATGGCCAGCTGATTCCAGGTAAGCATTTCAAACATTTCGTCCATGGTGCCAAAGCCGCCCGGCAGGATGATGGCTGCATCACACAATTCGTACATCAGCCGTTTGCGGGTGTGCATATCGGGTACCACCTGCAGCTCCGTGAGTCCATTGTGCTGGTGCTCAAAGCTGCGCAGGTGTTCCGGGATGATACCGGTTACCCTGCCGCCTGCCGCCAGGGCTGCGTCGGCTACGGCCCCCATGAGCCCCTTGTTTCCGCCGCCATACACCATCTGATACCCATGTTGAGCCAACAGCCTGCCCAGCTGCTGCGCATGAAGGAGGAACAGCTGGTCATTTCCAGTTTTAGAGCCGCAGAACACGGCCAGAGATTGCATACCCATAGCAGGTGCAAGATAGCCGGCGCCTCCGGTTCGCCGTCTTTCTCATTCTAATATTTCTTAACAATCTTCCTGTCCTTCCCAACCGGCACTCACAACATCGCGAACAGCGAAATATCCTGCATTTGTTCTATTTTGTCCGCATAAACCGACTGCACTGTATGAGTCCACTCCTGTTGCTTTCCATCGTATTTGCCTATTTCCTCGTTTTGCTGGTGGTGGCCTGGTATACCAGCCGCAATGCCAACAATGACTCTTTTTTCATTGGCAACCGCAGCAGCAACTGGATGCTGGTGGCCTTTGGCATGATAGGCACCAGCCTCAGCGGCGTCACCTTTGTGAGTGTACCCGGCGGGGTGGCCAAGGAATCCTTCGCCTATTTCCAGATCACCCTGGGCTACCTTATAGGATACGTTGTTATCTCCTTTGTATTGCTGCCGTTATACTATAAACTGCATCTCACCAGCATTTACAATTACCTGAGCAGCCGGCTGGGCTTTGCCTCCTACAAAACCGGGGCCAGTTTTTTCATCCTCAGCCGCACACTGGGCGCCACAGCCCGGCTCTACCTGGTGGTGAATATCCTGCAGGACGCCATCCTCTCCAGTTTCAATATCCCCTTCTGGGCCACCACGCTTATCCTCCTCATCATGATACTGGTGTATACCTATGAAGGCGGCGTGAAGACCATTGTGTATACCGACATGCTGCAAACCACCTGCATGCTGCTGGGCCTGGTGCTCTGCACCTGGTTCATCCTCAACCAGATGGGCATTGGCATAGGCGCCGCCATGACACAGCTGTCGGAAACCATCAATCCGCAGGGTGATCCCTATTCCAAAGTCTTCTTCTCAGATCCCGGCAGCAAGCTCTTCTTCCTGAAGCAGATACTGGCCGGTGCCTTTATCACCATCACCATGACGGGCATGGACCAGGAGATGATGCAAAAGAACATCAGCGTAAAGACCCTCAAGGATTCACAGAAGAACGTAATGGTCCTGGGCGTGATCATGCTGGTGGTGATCCTGCTCTTCCTGTTCCTGGGCGGCATCATGCACCTCTATGCCTTCAACCAGGGTGCCACCTGGGATGCCGGCAAACTGCTGCTCGACGGGCGCGACATCACCAACGACAAACTCTTCCCCACCCTGGCGCTGCACTACATGCCCCAGGCCTTCAGCATCATCTTCATCATAGCCCTTATCAGCGCGCTCTTTCCCAGTGCTGATGGCGCCATCACGGCACTCACATCCTCGTTCTGCATCGATATCCTGGGCATCAAGCGCCGCGCAGACCTCAACGAAGCTGACCAGAAGAAGTGGCGCCAGCGTGTTCACCTAAGTTTTGCCCTCATCTTCCTGCTGTTTGTGATGGTGTTCAAATGGGTAAATAACCCCAGCATGATTGGGGTGATTCTCAAGGTGGCCGGTTATACCTACGGGCCGCTGCTGGGCCTGTTCACTTTTGGCATCATCACCCGCCGTACCGTGAAAGACCGGCTGGTACCCTGGATTTGCCTTTCGGCACCGGTCATCTGCTTCTTCATCGACAAGTTTCAGGGCAGCCTATTTGGAGGCTTTGAAATTGGGCTGGAACTGCTCATCATCAACGGCCTGCTTACGTTTGCAGGTCTCTGGATGATCTCTTCGCCGGCAGAAAAAGCGGCGGCGGCATAACCATTTTAACACAACAGCATGGCCCCTGCCACCGTTACTTTGTAAACACACCTGATATTATGAATGAAGTAGTGAAAACGATCGAGCCCCGGCGTTGGTCGGAAAGCAAGGCACACAGCAGCTGGCAGATCTTCAAGATCATGGCCGAATTTGTAGACGGATTTGAAAGCCTGTCGCGCATAGGCCCCTGCATCAGCATCTTTGGTAGCGCCCGCACGCAACCCGGACACGCCCATTATGAGCTGGCTGTTGAAATAGCCCGCGAGCTGGCACAGGAAGGCTTTGGCATCATTACCGGCGGAGGCCCGGGCATCATGGAAGCCGCCAATAAAGGGGCATTCCTGGCCGGCGGCAAATCGGTAGGCCTCAATATTGAACTGCCTTTTGAGCAGAAGCCCAACAGCTTTATTGACCGCGACAAGAGCCTGCACTTCGATTACTTCTTCGTGCGCAAGGTGATGTTCGTGAAATATTCCCAGGGTTTTGTAATGATGCCCGGCGGCTTTGGCACGCAGGATGAGTTCTTCGAAGTGATCACCCTGGTGCAAACCAATAAGATTCACCGCATCCCCATGGTGCTCGTGGGCCGCGAATACTGGAAAGGCCTGGTAGACTGGGTGAACGAAACCATGCTACGCGAAAAATACATCCACCCCGGCGACCTGGAACTCTTTACCGTGGTAGACACCCCCAAGGAAGTGGTGGATTATATTCTCG
>JALOMZ010000311.1 GCA_025455205.1 Chitinophagaceae bacterium
CTCCCGGAGGGGACCCTGCGTCTTTGGAATCAAAACAATATTGGCGTCATCCGCCGGGTCCGCCACGCGCAAGGCTATGCAGGGAGACCCGTCGGGGAAGAAAACAACCTCAACGGTCCCGTTAGGGACAAAATATTGGTAGCAATGCGGGCAACGACGTAACCCCAACGCCCCGTAGGGTCGCAACAGCAATTGCCGGGGCACATACAGAGGTTGAATTTTTCGCCATTGCAAGCCATGTGGTTTATTTGACGATGGTGGAATTTTGCATTCACGTAAAGCTGCGTCAGAATGAGGATCTACCATCCTGAATCCCTTGCTCTGGCTGCGGCCAAACCTGCCCTCATTCGCCCTTCAGCTTTTTCTTCACCGCGTCCAGCACATAGCCATTGCTGAAATAAGCATAGAGATTCTTACCCGGGCAGGTAGTCTGTTTGCTGTTGTCCTTATGCGTACTAAGTGTTTCCGCCGGTATCTTGTACTGGCGGCTGCACCAGGCAATGAGTTGGATCAGCGACTGCAGGGTTTCGGCACTCACTTCCTGCACTTCATAGTTGCCCAGGCAGCAGATGAGCAGGTGCCCGGTGGGATCGTATTCGGTGTTCGTTTCGCCTACCGTGGTAACGGCCCTGCCTTCATAAATGGTTCCGTTGGGGGCAATCAGAAAATGATAGGGTATATCGGCCCAGTTGCGGTCGGGGCCCATACCCCAGGCCTGGATGCGGTTGATCTTACGGGCAGCGTCATCGGTGGGGAGCAGCTGCGTGCCTTCATGGTGTACCGTAATGCGCACCGGCGTGTGCTGCTTGTAAGGCTTGGGCGCCAGGGCACCCCAACTGGCGCGTGGCACAATGGCCGGTGCGGTAAGTGCCGCTTTGCCGGCATTCGTGTTCGCAGATTGTTGTGCCGGTTTGCAGGCAAGCAATAAGGCTAGGATCGGGATCAGTCGAACAAGCATGATGGTCGTCTTTTTGGGTGCCCCACAAAAGCCAGGTGAAGTGGTATTAATGGGATAGCATGATCTCTTTGTAACGGAGGGTAAACTGATAGCCGCCACTCCGCATGCTGGCGCGGGTGACCGTGGTGATCAGCTGTAATTCTTCCTCCTGCGGACCAATATCGGTGGCCTTGCGTGTCCAACTGCCATCAGGCTGCTGGGTATAGGTTTTGTTGAAATATGCTGTGAGCTGATCAGATTTCTCCACCGTCTTGCTGCTGATCTCTATCAGCGTGCAGGTTTTGGTGCCGGCATCAAAATAAAAGCGGTAGGAAGCATCAGCGCTGTTTGTTTCCAGTTGTTGCATGCCGCCATGTATTTCTTCTGCTTTGAATGCCAGATCAGCAAAGCTTCTCTTCACTTCTTCCACGGTGAGTTTGAACGCCCGTTCAACGGGCAGCAGGGGAGATTGTGACCAGGCAGGAACGAATCCCATCACTATGGCCAATACCATCAGCAAGCGCATAGCATCAGTTTCCTTAAAGGTACCGCATTTTGCCTTTGGCATCAGCTGCTGGCATAGCAGGTTGCTGCGCTCGGTTCTTCTGCATGCGCGCTGCACACACCGGCGGGCGTGGCTGTATTTATTGACACTGACACTGCAGATTGAAGCTTAGCGACTGCTTTTGCGCGGTCCAGCTGTCCATGGCTTTAGCCCTGGTTACCATGGTTTTGAAAGGAGACATGCCGGCCGTGATGCTGAAGTACTTGCTGTTGTTATGTTGCTTCACGCTTTCCAGCCATTGCAGGGTAACAGCAAGCGTGCCCGTGGAAGCGGGAATCCAGACCCGGTATGGTTTCAGGTCCACCTTGTACCAGCCCCGATAGCCGTCTCTTATTTCAAAAATGATATCTCG
Source organism: Chitinophagaceae bacterium (assembly GCA_025455205.1). Lineage (GTDB taxonomy): Bacteria > Bacteroidota > Bacteroidia > Chitinophagales > Chitinophagaceae > Phnomibacter. The sequence continues at coordinate 1,855 of JALOMZ010000311.1, forward strand.
TTTCACCAATGGGGCGCCGGGTAAACCACCCTCTTCCACCTGGTAAAATAAGACCCTGAATTTCAGCGATTGGAATTCGTTTCCCGAGATGTAAAAATTGAGCTCGTCGATCCGGCATTTGTCTTTCCATTCAAACAGCATCCCGGCTTCTTTACTCAGCCTGTCGTCCACTGATTTTTCGGAAGCCGTGTAGAAGTTATAATGAAGGGTTGATAATCCTTTGCCGCGGCGACCTATTACCCGCGTGCTGGTGGTTTTGGGTTTTACCACTACCTCTGAAAGGGTTTGGGTATCAGGCTGCAGCCGGATGGTGGTGTTCTTGCTTAACATTGAGCCGGCCCTCAAAACATGGTGCAGGTAACCAACATGTGAGAATACAACGGAATCGTTCAGCATTTGCTCCGAAGGCAGGCGAAGGGAGAAAGTGCCTGCGGAGTCTGAAACGGTACCTATGCTTTTGTTGGGAATACCAATGCTGGTGTAGGGGATAGGCTTTCCTGTGATATGATCCACTGTTGAGCCCCTGATGATCAGGGATGATGATTGAGCCGGTGCTTCTTGCAGCAGGATGAGCAGCAGCAAGGTGTGAAGTATTTTCATGTGTGGTGTGTTGATTGGCGGCAAAAATAACCTGCCGCAGGAAGCGACTCTCTGCATCATTTCAAAGAGAATCCTAAAATGCTGCCATTGCCCAAAGATCACGAGGCCAATGCCAATCCTGCAGTGACCAGCATAGCAGAAAATCGGTCAAACGGTTCTGCTCTATGTGTGGGGAATCTTTTTCTCACCAAATTCCGGCGCTTGCCCCAGATGGTTGAATCGGCATGGCGTGCCGGTTCCGGCAGGCTGGTGCGTCAGACAATCAGGGCCAGGCCCCCCTTCCATTGCTGCAGTTCACAGTTTTACCGGGCGATTTACTGTAAAACGATGGCAGCAGTTGGCGGGGGCAGCAGTTTTTTGCAATCTTCACGGAAGCAACAGGCAAATCCTTTGCCTTCTTTCTAACCAACAACTAAAGCTCCATGGACAAAGAAATGGACTTTATGATCAGGCGTTTTCCGCGGTACAGGGGATTGGTCATCCAGCTTTTTGATACCAGCGAAGATTTTAAGGCTGTTTGCGAGGATTACTGGCAGTGCAGCCTGGTCATCAGGAAGATGAAAGAAGAGAATGAACAAGTGAAGAATGGACAGGAAAATCCATACGATCAGCGCATCATAAGCCAGTACAATCTCCTGAGGCTGGAACTGGAATCGGAAGCCCTCCGAATGATCAATGGGCTGAAGTTCAACATGCCTGGCATACATTAACCAATAAAGAACCTTTCTACACCCCTGATATGAAAAAAACAATCCCCTTTCTGATGCTGCTGGGCCTTGGTGGCGGCTTTATTTCCTGCCAGACCGCCGCTCCCGACAAGAGTGAAGAGAAAGCAGATGCCAGACCCAACGTGCTTATTATTGTGGCCGATGACCTTGGCTATAGCGATGTGGCGCCTTTTGGTGGCAACATTTCCACACCAGCCCTTGATGCCCTCAGCAAGGAGAGCATACGGTTCTCCAATTTTCATGTGCTGCCCACCTGTTCGCCCACCCGTTCAGCCCTGCTCACCGGTAACGATAACCATGTGACTGGCCTGGGCGTGATGGAAGAGACCCTGTATCCGGCACTCGTTCAGCAGCAGCTGCCCGGGTACGCCGGCCAC
>JALOMZ010000312.1 GCA_025455205.1 Chitinophagaceae bacterium
AATCCACCCCTTTGTTGTCCTGGCGCACCATCCAGCGCAGGAACATATTCAGCCGTTTGCAGGAGCTCTTCCATTCCGGCGAGCTGATGTGTTTCTCCGTGCGCCGAAGATGCTCTTCTGCAAAGAAATAACGCCGGAAGCCGATCAGGGCATTTTCGGTGGTTGTATCGTCCGGTTGCATCCATTGCGAAAAGGCGGTCTCCAGACTGGCATGTTGGCGGTAATGCTGGTGCAGGAAATGCACGAAGTAATAGAGGTCGTCGGCATTGAAAGTACGGTGCTTAAAGCCTTCCAGGCGCCGCAGGTCTGCCGCGCTGTGGTGCAACACAAAATCATGGGGTTGCATGTCCATCCGTTGCATCAGCTCGCGGCTTTTCTGTATGATGGTAGTGCGGTTGCCCCAGGCGAAGATGGCGGCAAAGAAGCCCGCTATTTCAATGTCCTGCTTTTTAGTAAAGAGGTGGGGTATGCATACCGGGTCCGCTTCAATAAATGCGGGTTGGTTATAGGCATCGGCCTTTTCGTTGAAGAAGTGAACGAGGTTGGAGGGGAATGGCACGGCGCAAAATTAGGGGCCCGACCCTTGCCGCAATGTCATGTAGTCAGCGATTGGAGCCTTGTTTTTCTGCGTAAATCTGCACCAGCACTTCTTTCATTTGCGGGAAAGATGGCCCGCAGATTTCGCTGATCGAAAAACGCAGATGCCGCAGATATTGATTGAGAACGCTCCACAAGAGTTATTCAACCACCAGGACACACTAAGATGGCACTAAGAGCACCTGGAAGAATACAGGAGAATCGGGCATGGTGGCCTTTGTTCCTTCCTGGTGCCTTGGTGGTTAATGCTTCCAGCATTTTAAAGTTATGCGCTAATGAGCCCTTGCCTTCAGATGCGGGTCATGGATAGCTGGAACTGCACCACAAACTCATTCTTCACCCGTATCAGGCCGGCGAATTTTACCGGTGACTCCAGGTGGAAGTCCTGCAGGCGAAACATCCGGGCCCCCTTTAGCCAGCAATGGCCGTCGGCATTCTGAATAAATTCCACGGGCACTTCAAAGGTTCGGCATACCCCGGCCAGGCAGATCTCCACCAGGCTATTGGCCCGGCCATAGGCACCCGCTTGCAGGGGCGGCAGGCGGTCAAGCTGCACCAGGCGCACCGTCATTTGCGGATGCTGGTCCATTTTAAGGGTTTTCCGCAGGTTGTAGGTATAGAAAAAATTATGACAGGAAAAATCCACCACCTGGAGGTAGAACCGGCCCCGGCAAACAATGCTGTCGCCCACGGCAGTTCTGTACAGCGATATGGTGTCAGCCTTTTGGAAGTGCTCGTTGTGGCAGGCAATGCCGCCGAAATTGGACTTCCCGTTGATCACCAGGCGGCTGTCTTTTTCCACCAACCAGGAGACCACGGGCTGGCGGTAATTAACAGGCGGGGCAACCGGGTGAGGCTGAGCAACAGCAGATACCTCGCACAACAGCATCCACCCAAGGAAAATATGGGCACCTATGTTTTGCACAGCGGAAAAGTAAGTAAGCTTTGCCATAGGGGTAAAAAAAAAGGGTCAGCTTGGAAAAGCCGACCCGTAAACGGAATCAATCCATCAGAAGCCCACAATAGCTTGAAATACATATCCATTGAACTTACCGCCATTCCGGATATCGGAAGTGGGGAAGTCATTGTATTCTTGCGTCACATATTCCAGTTTTGCCAATACGTTCTTGGTAACAAACCAGCCACCGGCTACAGCAAAGCGGTTGATACTTTGCTCATTGGCGTTGCTTTGAATCATCTGGCCGCTCACTGCGTTATAGCGTGCACCGATAAACACATTCTTGCTGGCACCGAAGCGATAGATGGCGTCAAAAGCAGTCTGGTTTACACTACGCTTGTCGAAGTTGGCTGTCTTTTCAGCAATGGTTCTGCCATTGGCGGTTTCATAAGTGCCGAAGAGTTCGAGTCCGCCTACCTGGAAGAAGGCATTGAACTGCATGGTAGCCACCTGCTGCGAGAAGTTCAGGCCAGACAGACGACCGGAAGTATAGTTGGCTGTAGAAGTTGCGTTAGCAGGATCCAGCACGAAGTAGTAGTTACTACCCGTACGGTCGCCGGCAAACAGGGTGCTGCGGCCATCGTTGTTGTTCACATAGCCTGAACCGGACAAACGCAGGCGCATGTTATCACTCAATTCCTTATCCCAGGCCAGTTTGCCATAGAAAGAGGGACCGCGCTTGTAGGTCTGGGTAGTGCTGCCAGGTACCAGGGGCTCCTGGTGTCCGCCGTTGATCAGACCGTTGGAAACGGCGCCCATAAGGGTGATCGGACCGCTCATGTAGTACACTTCACCGGCTACCTCTGTGGCAAACTGGTCCATGATGTAGTTTTCTACGAAGGGATTGTAGAGGGCATGGCCGCCATCAGACCTGCGGTAGTGCTGATCGCCATAGTTGATTTCGAAGTGACCGGCCTTGATACGTACCTTCTTCATCAGGTTGTCCCAGAATTCACCCTGGAAAGGCAGTTTGTCGATCTGGATGTATCCGCCCTTCACCCAGGTTTCGTTGTGGTGGCGGGAAGACAGGTATGTGGTCAGGTTCAGTTGAATACCTTCGGCGAGCATGGCATCCATGTACAGGTTGGCCTGTGCCACGTTAAAACCAGGAGCCAGACGGGGATACAGTTCAGGTGTAGTGGTGCTGGTACCTTTTGAACGGGCGTTTTCGTGGTTGAGGTCCTGGAAGTTCTGGGTAAAACCAGCACCGAAACGAACTTTTACCTTGTCAAAAGGAGCCGTAGCTTCTTTCTTGGGTTCAAACACATTGATGCCGCTTTGGTCATAGTTACGGAAGTTGGTCCAGTAGGCATCTTTTTCCGCCTGCTTGGCAGCGCGGGCAGCTTTCTTATCTTCCTTGGTGGCCTGGGCGTCGTCCTGGGCATTTACCAGGACGGGGGCTAGGATGAAGGCGAAAGGCAACAAAAAGTTGGAATACTTTTTCATAAGACTTGGATTTGGTAAAAAGATTTTTGAGATTGATTTCTGGTATAGAATAAGGCTGTGGGCAGCTTATTTCTTCAGGGTGGTGGTGAAGGTGAGCGTAAGGTCATCACCTGTTTTAATGGTTCCCATCATAAATGTGGGTGGCTTTACACCAAATGTGGTCATCTTGATGGCTTTGGTACCGGTGCAGGTCATGCTGCCGTCGGCATTGAGGGTGCAGGTGGCCGTCAGCTGGGTGTTAAGGGCTTTGGCCGCAATTTGCATCATGCCGTTGCAGGTAATGGTGTACTTGTTACCACCGGCCGGCTTCACGGTTCCGCCTACTGCGGAGAACTTGATGGTCTTGTAGGTCTTGGTCTCCAGCGCCTTGTAGGCATTGTCGTCCATGGGGCCTTTTCCGCTCTTCAACGAGGTGGGATCCATCACGAAGTTGAGGCCAACGAGTTCAACCGGATGACCGGCGGCGTCAAACTCGAAAGCGGCGGCTACTGAGGCTGTGGCGCTCTTCATTTCCCAGTCGTGCAGGGTGGAAGTGCCGGCCACTACAATATTGTTCG
>JALOMZ010000313.1 GCA_025455205.1 Chitinophagaceae bacterium
GACTTCCCACTTCGTACCTCGTACTTCGTATTTCTTAATTGACCCTTCTCCGGTCTCCGGACTATGGTCTCCCAACTTCCGGACTATTCCTCAATCCAGAAACCTTGCCTTCCATTCCGGACGGGGCAGCCAGCACTCGGTTTTCCGGCCGAACCAGCGGTAGCGGTTGGCCGCAATAAAGTCATATATCGGATTACGCAGGAAGGCTGGTAGAAAGATGAATGGATAGAGCCAGCGCAGCGGCCCGGTCAGGTTGCGGCATACCCGGAGGGCGGCCGTGGACCGTGTATATGCTTTTCCGTTTTCTATCAGTACAAATGACTTCATGTCATTCCCATGCAATCCGTACTGCTGCAGTAGTTGCTGCCCCGCTGCCCCCTGCAGGCTGGCAAAATGGAAATAACCGGTGGGATCATGCCGCAACACGGTCTGCACGCTGCGTTCGCAGAGGTTGCAGACGCCATCGAAGAGGATGATGGCCTTGAAGTGCGCGGATGCTGACATGATGTGGCAAATTAACCTATGGAAGCGGGTCAAAGCGTGAAGGCTTCGTGAAATCAGGCTTTTGGGGCGGCCTGGCTGGCCAGGAATTCCTGCTTCAGCATCGAAAACACATGCAGGTCGATGTAGCGGTCATACAACCATTCCGCCTCCCGCAGGGTACCTTCAAAGGTGAATTTGAGCCGCCTTGGCACTGCCATACTTCGGTGGTTGCCGGCCCCACAGCGTATTTCCACGCGGTGCAATCGCAGGGTCATGAAGCAGTAGTCCAGCAAGGCCTGGCAACTGCGGGTAACAATACCCCTTCCCTGTGCCGATTCCGTGAGCCAGTATCCTATTTCCCCTGTGAGGTGCTGTTCGTCAATTTTGTAGATGCCAATCCTGCCCACGGGTAGCCCATCCTCCATGATAAGGAAGGCATATTCCAGGCCCTCCCTGTTCCGCTGCATGGTGCCCGAAACAAATTGCTGCGCAAAATCGGGGCTATCCATTTTGTCGACAAAGGTCAGCCAGGTTTGCAGGTGGGAACGGTTGCCATCCACCATCCGGAAGAGCATGCCGGCATGTTCTTCGCGGATCAGTTCCAGGTCAAGTTGGGTGTCTACCGTGATTTTCATTCAGGCAGGCGTTTGTGAGGGTTCGTAAATATTAAAGATGCGCTTAATGGAAGAAACAATGGTGGTGGCCAGGATGGCACCGGAAAAAGCCAGGAAGATATCTTTTTGCGCATCCCACACATCGCCCTGGGTGCCCAGGTAGGCTGCCCCCTGTGCTTCAAAGAAAATATCGGCCACAGCCCATTCAATGAGTTCGTAAAAGGCGCTGATGGAGAGCGTGATCTCAATGGGCAATATCCACGACACCAGCCGCGGATAGCCAATCCATTTGAGGAACATCTCCCGCATGGGATAGGCCAGCAGGAAGCCAAAGCTGAAATGCACGATGCGGTCGTAATGGTTGCGGCTGCTGTGGAAGACATCCTGCAGCCAGTAACCCAGCGGATTTTCAGCATAGGTGTACTTGGAGCCATATACATGCAGGCAGAGGTATATGCAGATCAGCAGGTAGCTGGTGTCGCTGAACTGGTAGGTGCGGAAGGTTAAAACCAGGAAGACAAGGAAAAGGAAGGTGAGGGCATTTTCCAGCAGCCAGTTGTTGAGGTCGGTGGTGCCAGTGAAGGTGCTGATCCATACGGCCAGGAAAATGAGGATCATAGCCCATAACCAGTAGTTTGATCTCAATGGCGTGCGATAGGAGGAGATGGCAATGCTGAATGGCATAGATGGTTCAGGGGTTTATATTAACTGATATAAATATATAAAACAGGTGTAATGATTCATGCTTCTGCTTTGGCTGCACCAGGAATGTCCGCGGTTACCTAAGGTTTTTGGGTGGTCTGCTGCCTCAGGTGCCGTAATGGTTTGTCTTCGCCGGTGAGCTGCCAGTGGGCCAGGCTGGCCGGAATGCAGCCCATGGCATTCATGCTGTCGAGGAAGGCCTTTACCTGGAAAGTGTCCTGCCTTTCTTCCAATTGCCGGGCCCGGGTACCCAGGGTGTTTTCGATGAGGTATTTACCGGTGATGTAGCTGGTGCCGTAGCCGGGCTGGCGCAGGTACAGATGCTGTTCGAAAATGCGGAGTTCGGGTTCGGTCTTCATCCATCCGCGGGGCGTCCACTGGCTGTGGATACCGCCGGCTTCTTCCATGCTCATCTGGTTGGCGTGGGCATAGAGCGAGCCCAGGCCGCGGGCGGCCCGCTGGGCAATCAGGATGTATACGATCTCACGCACCCGCGGATCATCATCGTACAACCCTGCCTGCATAAATAGCTCTTCCACAGCAGTGGCCATGCCCTCATTGCGGCTGTCGAAAATATTGTAGAGCAGGGGGCTGCGCCTGATCTCGCTGGGGTGGGGCTCGGTGTCAAGACGGGCCAGCTCAAACCAGTGGTAGAAATGCGAATAGAGGGGGCGGGGATCGTAATGCGCGGTGATCCAGAAGAAATGTCTTTTCTCCCGGGGGATGAATTGGCCCAGGTGCGCCCGTAACGCCGGTTCAAAGTAGGGCTTCACAGATACCATTTCATCCTGCTCCAGAAAGCGGAGCAGGCTTTGGGCCGATCGTTCGGCGAGTGCTGCATAGGCTTCGGGACTGCTGGCTTCAGGCAACGGGGCCAGTTTGCGGTTGCGGTGTTCTTCCATCTTCAGGGCGGTCCAGGCGCGGGATAATTCACGTTTCAGCAGCATCACCTCATCGTCCCATGTTAGCGGCACCAGGTGCACATGTTGCTGGTACCAGGTATAGTTATCCTTGCCAATGCCGGATGGCCCTGTTTTTTTCGGGGCCTCGCTTTCCAGCCATTGCACCAGTGCCTGGGTACTCCGGGTGGCGCTCTAGATGGCTGCCTGTAGGGTTGCATCATCCTGCACCCCGGGCAATGCCTGCATGGCCTGCAGTTCGGTGGCCTGGTTGCGTATGTCGCGGATGCCGGTGATCCAGAGGTCGCGGGCATTGCCGGTGAGGTTTTCACGGGCCTGCTCATTCAGCGGGGGTATCACGCGCAAATCCGAAAGCAGTTTCAGTCTGCTGGTGCTGTCCAGCGGAAAGCGGTATGTCCAGAGTTCCGTGGTGGCATGGTGGGTGGGACCTTCGTGCGCAGGCACGTCGCTGCGCTCGGTCCACAGGCTTTTGTAAAAGGCAGGATCGCGCTCCCAGGGTTTGAGGATGCGGTGGTTGAAATCGTATCCGTTCATCTCGGCCCATACAATCATCCAGTCGGCCTGCTGATGCACCGGCCAGCCCGTGGTATCAATGGCCAGCAGGCGCTGATGCAGATCTTTGAAAGCAGGATACCGCTTGCTGAAAGTGGCGGCGGTATAATCCGGTGCCCCCTGGAGAAGGGGTGGGCGTTCAAAGCTGCGCCATTCGCGGAACAGGGCCACCAGGCTGGCATAATCGTTTGCGGGAGCCACCGCGGCCTGCTGTTTGCAAGCCGGCAAAACGAGGCCAAGGATGAGGATGGCCGAAAGGGACAGGATGGA
>JALOMZ010000314.1 GCA_025455205.1 Chitinophagaceae bacterium
GTTCTTCTCGCGAATGAAATCCTCGTTGTGGATGGAGATGCTGGTAACGGTAACGCCCCCGATGTGAACCGGATCGATCTTGGCCACGGGGGTTACGGCGCCGGTGCGTCCCACCTGGAATTCCACGCTGCGCAGGATGCTGGTGGCCTGCCTTGCCTTGAACTTGAAGGCAATGGCCCAGCGCGGATGGTGCGTGGTCATGCCCATTTTCTCCTGCAGGGCCAGGTCGTTCACTTTGATGACCATGCCATCTATTTCATAAGGCAGGTTGTCTCGGATCTGCTCATAGGCCAGGCAATGTTCAATCACGGCATCTATGCCCTGCAGCACTTTCATTTCGCGCACGGGGCTGCGAAACCCGCAGTCCCACAGCATCTGCAGCATGCCGGCATGTGTGTGCGGCAGGGGGTGGTGGCCCCCGCCAAACAGGGTATGGCCCCCGCGGTGGGTGGCAGTGGTATAGCTCACATGGTATAGAAAAGCTTCCAGGTTGCGCCGTCCCACTTCGGCAGGATCTTTCATGCGCAGAGAGCCCGAAGCGGCATTGCGCGGGTTGGCCATGGGAGGGAGGCCTTCTTCGGCCAGGGCATCGTTGAAGGACTGGAAATGCTTCTTGCTCAGCAGCACCTCGCCACGAATCTCAATGGAACCAACCCCATAGCTGCTGAAGGGGGCCGACAGGGGCACATTGCGGATGCGCTTGCTGTTGGTGGTGATATCATCACCCTGTACGCCGTCGCCACGGGTGGCACTGCGCACCAGCCTGTCATCTTCGTAGATCATGGAAATGCTGGCCCCGTCAAACTTGGGCTCCACGCAGTATTCCAACTCCGCAAGGCCCGTCAGTTCCCGAGCCTTACGATCCCAGTCGCGCAGGTCTTCGGCATCATAACTGTTTTCCAGGCTCAGCATGGGCACCAGGTGGGTTACGGTGGCAAAGCCCGCATTGAGCGAACTGCCAACCCGCTGGGTGGGCGAGTCGGGCGTGATCCAGCCGGGGTGGTCCTGCTCTGCCTTTTCCAGTTGCTTGTACAACACATCGTATTCCCGGTCGGCAATCAGCGGATCATCCAGCACGTAATACCGGTGCTCATGAAAGCGCAGCACATTGCGCAGGTCTTCCAGCTTTTCGGGTGCCTGCAGGGCCGGCGGCTGCTCCAGCCATCGACGGGTATGGTCCAGCCAGTATTTTACCTCACTCCAGTTCTTTTCCATCTGTAACAGTCTTTTTCCAGTGCGGCCAAAGCTACTGTCATGCTCCGCCGTTTCCAAACCCGATGCCTGCCCCGGTCTTTGATCGCTATGGAGAATTCCTGTAATTAAATATGTAATTTCTACACATTGTTTTAGATTTGTACCGTACACAGTATCTCCGATTGTTTTTTGAGCCATGAAGAATCTGAAGAATGCTCCGGCGGGAGAAAAGACCGCACTCATTGGAAATGCCGCCCTTTTGGTGCAGGATTATCCCCGGGTACCTCTCACCGTAGATTGCGTCATATTCGGTTTTGAGGAAAACAAGCTCAAGGTGCTGCTCATCAGGAGCGACCTGGAGGTCTACAAAGGCAAATGGTCGTTGTTGGGCGATGTGGTCCATGAAAACGAAGACCTGGACGATGCGGCCTACCGGGTGCTGCAGGAGCGTACCGGCATGACCAATGTGTACCTGAAGCAGGTGCACACCTTCAGCAGCCCGCACCGGCATCCGGGCGGAAGAGTGGTAACGGTGGCCTACGCCTCCCTGCTGAACATCAAGCACCACGAGCTGTGCATCACGGAAAATGAGCTGCACTGGCACAATGTGCGCACGGTGCGCGACATGGCCTTCGACCACCGCGAAATCATAGATACCTGCTACAACTGGCTCCAGAAAAGCATACAGGAACATCCGCTGGGTTTCAACCTGTTGCCGGAGAAATTCTCCCTGCGGGAACTGCAGAACCTGTATGAAGCCATCCTGAACGTGGAGCTTGACAGGCGCAATTTCCGCAAGAAGTTCTTCAGTATGGACTTCCTGATTGATACCGGCGAATTTGAAGAGGATGTAAAACACCGTCCGGGTAAACTGTACCGCTTCGATTTTGCCAAGTATGAAAAGAGCAAACGCAAGTGGATTGGCATTGATTTCTGATCTTTATTGTTGAACCAGACCGGCTTTTTTGCGGAGAAAGGCAGAACCGGCTTTTTTGAGGTGAAAGGCAGAAATTTATTTTTAATTGTGTAAAAAATACACATTTTTGTAATCCCAACGCCGCAATCGATTGCAAGTTGGCCAACGGTTGACACGATTTATCCATGGTAAGCCCTATGAAAAAGGTTTTCATCGCCATCTTCCTGCTAATGTCTCTGGGCAGCTATTCCCAGCTGCTCAGCTGGTCGCCGGGTTTTCCCAGGGAAACGGATGCCAATGTGACCATTACAGTAGATGCCAACTTCGGCAACAAGGCACTGGTTGGCTTTTCCGGAGATGTATTCGTGCACATTGGTTGCCTTACCACTACCACTACGGGCGCCACGCCCTGGCAGTATGTGAAATCCACCTGGGGCACCACCAATGCCGAGATCAAGGCCACGCCTGCGGGCACCAACAAATGGTCCTTCACCCTCAGCGGCGCCAGCATGCGGGCCTACTTTGGAGTTACCAACCCTGCCGAAGCCATCCGTAAGGTGGCCATCCTGTTCCGCAATGGAACCGGGTCGGTGGTGCAGCGCAATGCCGATGGTTCGGACATGTATGTTCCTGTTTATGGCACAGGCCTGCAGGTGGCGGTGACAGAGCCCTTCCGCCAGCCTACCTATATTCCAAGCCGGGAGCCCATCAATCGTACGGTGGGGCAAACCATTCCTATTGCCGCACAATCCAGTGAGGCTGCCAGCCTGAAGCTGTTTTTCAATGGCACGCAGGTAAACAGCCTGAGTGGCGCCACTTCCATCACGGCCAATCCTGTCATTTCGGCCGCCGGTGACCAGCAGATCATTGCAGAGGCCGAAGTGGGCGGCACCACCCGCCGCGATACGGTCAATTTCCTGATTACCAGTCCCACAGAAACAGCACCCCTGCCGGCCGGCGTAGAGTCCAATGGTGTTACCTACAGCCCGGATGGCACGTCTGCCACCCTGGTACTGTTTGCACCTAACAAAAGCAATATTGTGGTGATCGGGGATTTCAACAACTGGACAGCCCAGGCGGCTTACCAGATGAAGCGCACCCCAGATGAGCAGCGTTACTGGCTAACCATCAATGGACTTACCCCTGGCCAGGAATACGCCTACCAGTACCTGATAGACGGCAACCTGCGCGTAGCCGATTACAATACCGAAAAGATCCTCGATCCCTGGAATGATCCCTGGATCAATGAAGCGCCCTATACCGACCGCTATCCCAACCTGAAACCATACCCCACCGGCAAGGCCACGGGTATTGTAAGCGTACTGGAGCCCGGCAAGCCCCAATACCAGTGGAGCAGCGCCACCACCAATTTTGTACGGCCCAACAAACGTAACCTGGTGGTGTATGAGCTGCTGGTGCGCGATTTTGTGGCCCGCAACGACTGGAAGGGGATGATGGACTCCCTGGATTATATTGCCCAACTGGGCGTTAACGCCATCCACCTGATGCCTTTTACCGAATTTGAGGGCAACAACAGCTGGGGCTATAACCCCTCGTTCATGTTTGCCGTAGACAAATTCTATGGACCTGAGAACAAGCTCAAGGAATTCATCGACCTATGTCATAGTAAAGGGATTGCCGTGGTGCTGGACCTGGTGCTCAACCACCAGTTTGGCCAGAGCCCCTTGGCGCAGATGTACTGGGATGCTGCCAACAGCAAGCCGGCTGCAAACAACCCCTGGCTCAATCCTGATGCCAAGCATCCCTTCAATGTTGGGTATGATATGAACCATGAGTCAACTGCCACCATTGAGTTTGTGGAGCGGGTGATGAAGCATTGGCTTACCAAATTCAAGCTGGATGGCTTCCGCTGGGACCTGAGCAAGGGATTCACCCAAACCAATAACCCCAACAATACAGAGGCCTGGACTGCTTATGACCAAAGCCGGGTCAATATCTGGAAGCGGATATACGATCAGTCTCAGGTCATCTCCCCCAACTGCTACATGATCCTGGAACACCTGGGGGTGGACCAGGAGGAAGCTGAACTGGCCAAATACGGCATGATCCTGTGGGGCAAGATGACGGATGAGTTCAACGAAAACAGCATGGGTTATATTAACAGCAAGGGGAACTTCTCCCGGGCCTGGCATAAAACCCGGTGGTCTGCTTACGGGGGAGAAGATGTCCCGCTGCTGATGGCCTATGCTGAAAGCCACGATGAGGAACGCCTTTCCTGGAAGAACCGCAATTTTGGAAACAGCAGCAACAGTTTCCATGATGTGAAACAGATGAATGTTTATGCCAGGCGCCAGGAATCCATTGCCGCCTTCCTGTTGACCATACCGGGTCCCAAATTACTCTGGCAGTTTGGCGAGCTGGCCTACGACAGCAGCATCAACATGTGCAATACCCTCAAAAACGATGGCTGCCGCGTAGATCCCAAGCCTTCCGGATTCCGTATGCCACAGGGGCCCAACTCCAACCCTTCACAACCCTATAACGGGCCAACCATCAACTATAATCTGGTGGAGCCGCGGGCCAACCTGCGCAATACTTACAGCCGGCTGATCTCCCTGCGCACCCGCAAGCCGGAATACCTGCCCACGTTCACCACCAGTAACATTGACTACAATCTGGGGGTAGCAGTGAAATGGCAGTGGGCCAATACGGCTTCCCTGGGCCTGGTTACGGCAGGCAACTTTGACGTGGTTACCCAAAGTGGCAATATCAACTTCCCTTCCACCGGTACCTGGTATGTGTATGCCCAGAATGTGGGGGCAGCCAGCTCGCTGCGCAGCATCGTAAACAGTAATTTCAGCGCTGACGGCTCCACCATCAATGTCACCAGCAGCAATATGAGCTTCAGCATTCCGGCGGGCAGCTACCTGGTACTGACCGACCGCGCAGTGACTTTACCGGTTACCCTGTACACGTTTACTGGCAACGGCAACTGGAGCGATCCGGCCAATTGGGCGGGCGGATTGGTGCCTCCGGCAACGGTGCCCGCCGGGGTGAGGGTGGTTATTGATCCGCTTAGCGACTTTGGAGATGATTTCAATGGATTGGGCGAAGCCATTCTCGATACGAATGTCACCTTTCTGCCGGGGGCTACCCTAACGGTGCGGCCTGGCGAAAAGCTTCGTGTGAATGGAACCCTGCAAAGGCAATAACCGGATAAATATTCCTCCTGCAGATAGAAGAACTGACTAATGTCATAAAATGAACCATGCCAAATTAACGATTTTTACCGTGTAAAAAATACACAAAATATTGCAGCGAAAAGAAGCCCTTCATTGTCTGTAAATAGGTTGCTGTATTCAACAAACGAAATCTGTGCTTGCCCACGCCCAACATCCTGGTTGAATTTCCCTCAACATATATCTCAACATCGAAAAATTCTATTGTATGACCTTACGACGACTGCTGAAAGGAATGGTACTTCCTGTAATGCTGCTGGCCGGGCTGGTGGCAATGGCACAGGAGACCATTTTGGTATCCGGAAAAGTGAGTGATTCCAAGGATGGATCGCCCCTCATTGGCGTTTCCATCACGGTGAAAGGCACCACACAGGGTA
>JALOMZ010000315.1 GCA_025455205.1 Chitinophagaceae bacterium
TTGCTTTCCGATTGTGTCAGCCGGATCAACCAGAAACCATCTGCACCAGGTCGCTCATGTCCCAGCGAAGCGTCCCACGGACCTGGCTCCACAACACTAGATTTTACTTTCTGGATTTTTGATTTTTCCCTTTTTGAATTTCTACACCATTAACTCATTTGCTTTCCGATTGTGTCAGCCGGATCAACCAGAAACCATCTGCACCAGGTCGCTCATGTCCCAGCGAAGCGTCCCACGGACCTGGCTCCAAAACAATGAATTTTCCGTTTGGAATTTGGATTTTTCCCATTTGTAATTTCCTCAACCTGTATTTTGTCTTTTCCCATTTTCAGCCACGCATTCATTATAACAAAGTGCATTTTCCGCTTCGTTTCTGCTACCGGTGAAGGCTATCGCCGCTGCCGCAGGGCAGGGGAGGAAAGTCCGGACAGCGCAGGGCGCCCCATCCCGCTAACGGCGGGACCTTCATGCAAGTGAAGCGAGACAGTGCCACAGAAAATTACCGCCACGGCCTGGCCGGGGTAAGGGTGAAAACGGGAGGTAAGAGCTCCCGGTGTGCCATCGGAAGGTGGTGCAGGGGTAAACCTTGGGGGCTGAAATGCCATGTATAGGAGCGGCCGAAGGCGGCCCGTCTGATTGCACTGCGAGGTGCATCCGTTCCAGGGTAGGCAGATACAGGCGTTCAGCAATGGGCGTCGCAGATAAATGGTAGCGCTTCCGCTTCGGCGGAATCACAGAATCCGGCTTATGCAACCGGTAGCAACATGAAGCCATGGCGGTGACCACCGCTGTGGCTTCACCCTTTTCAGGGATTGCAGCGGTCACAATATCCGGGATCAGCTGCCGTTTCGGCCACCGCCATTTCCACTTCATGATGGCATACTTCGCAGCGATGCATCCAGCTGCGGGTGAGGCGGGTGGGGGTGCCGCACCAGCTGCAGGGCAGGCCAGAAAGGGGCGCTGTTTTGCCGAATCCGGGCTCTTCGCAGGCCGGGCAATGGCACTGTAGTTTTTCGAGTAATCGGCCCGCAGCGGCTGCTATATGGCTTTGGCGCAACGGTGCATGCAAGGCCCGGAAATCGGTTTCTACCCAAATGGCCGCCCCATGCTTCTGCAGCTGTTCAAAACCCTGCCGTAATGCATCCATGTCGTGAAGGTCTTTGAGGTATTGGCGCGCCACGGACTTTTCCTGCACGCCCGGGAGGATCAGGCCCTGTTGGGGAAAGTCCAGCCGGGCGGCCAGGTCTTCCAGCTGTTGCCAGTGGTTCACCTGCTCGCGCACAGACAGGGGAAAATAGTCGGTATGGGCAGCCTGGTATTGGCGGTTGTTGCGTAAATCACGCAGTACCAGTAATTCGGTGTTGAGGGTGATGAGGGGCACTTCCGGGTGCGGATAGAAGGATCCTTCCGAAGCAATGAGGAGATCAAAGCCTGCGGCATGGGGCAGGCCGGCCTCCAGTTTCATCCATGCCGTGGCCAGCGGGTCTGCCGGCCTTTCCACTTCACCGGTAAACGTGCCTAGCCGGTTGGTATCCACCGGCAGGGCCACCACCTCCCATTGCCAGGCGGAAAATGCCTGGCTGATGATCTTTTCCTTGCCATGCAGGGTGGGCATGGCCACCCGTAAGTTTTCGAACCGGTGCATGGTACTGCTCATCGTGGCTGTGCCGGAAACAATTCCTCTATCATCTGGTACACCGCCAGCATCATCCGCTTCTGCTGCTGCAGGTGTCCCAACTGGGCTTCGATATTGAGGTAGGCCATATTGCGGTATCCGCAGTATACACTCAGGGAACCATCGTTGGTAACATTCTCATTGTTCTGCAGCAGGATGTTAAAGCCTTTTGCTTTAAGGTATTCATATATGCGCCGGTCTGTGGTATAGAAAAAATCATCCATGTCTTCTGTGTCGCTTACAGCCACCTCGGCAGCATCGCGGGCATATTCACCGCCAGGCAGGTAGGAGCGGATGTGCAGGCCGCCGCTGTCGCTGTTGTTGTGCAATACCACCACCAGCCGGTTGCCATCCACATATTGCTTTATGAAATGGTTCGCTACTTTATGGGCGGCGCGGTAACCGGCACGGCTCCAGGCCCCATTGGCCCGGAGGGTGGCTTCCAGCCCTTCAGGCGTGTAAATGCGGTTAGGGTCAAACTTGAAATCCTTGCCATGCAGCTTATACGAAACATACCGGTTGCCACTGTGCACCCAGGTAACCAGGCTGCCTGTGCCCAGGCTGTCCATGAGTGCCCGGGCCGCCTCCACCGAAGTGGTTTCATTTTCATGCACATGCAGCCACCGGATGTCGCTCTGGGCCGGGGTGCCGTATTGCCGGAAAATAACCTGTTGGTTGCCCAGAGAAAAAACAGTGTCAGCATGCTGGCTAAAGGCCGTATGCGCTGCGGCCAGCAACAGGGGGAGAAGCAGGATGGTCTTTTTCATGCGCTATGCTATAACCCGCAAAATAAGGGCGAATGGCCCGGATGCAAAGGGGCGGGTGATAAACCGGAGCCTTCGGAATGGTTAAGATTAAGCAGAAGCGGCAGCACATTGTTATTTCCCCTTACTTTTGCGCGCTATGACAATAGAGCAATTAAAGGATATGAGGGACCGTGTTAGTGTCCTGAGGAGGTTTCTTTGACGTCGAGAACCGACGTGCCAAGATTGACAACGACAAACAGTTGAGCCTCTCGCCGGGTTTCTGGGACGATAACAAGCGTGCCACCGGCATCATGAAAGAAATCAAGAACAACGAGTTTTGGACCGACTTGTACAGCCGGGTGGAAACCGCTGTGGAAGACTTTGCCGTATTGTTTGAATTCTGGAAGGAAGGCGAAGAATCGGAGGAGAACGTGAAGACCGCCTATGACGCAGCTATTGCAGCTATAGAAGAGGCGGAATTCAAGAGCACCCTCAACCAGCCGGAAGATGAGCTGCCGGCCGTACTCCAGATCAACAGTGGCGCCGGTGGTACCGAAAGCCAGGATTGGGCACAGATGCTGGCCCGCATGTACAAAATGTACGGGGAGAAACAGGGCTGGACCGTAACCGAGCTCGACTGGACCGACGGCGATGGCGCCGGCATCAAAACGGCCACCTTCCAGTTCGACGGCCCCTTTGCCTATGGCTTCCTGAAAGCTGAAAGCGGCGTACACCGCCTGGTGCGTATCTCGCCCTTCGACAGCAATGCCCGCCGCCATACCTCTTTCGCTTCAGTGTTTGTATACCCGCTGGTAGATGACACCATCGAAATCGACATCAAGGATGCAGATGTGAAGATGGAAACCAGCCGAAGCGGTGGTGCAGGCGGACAGAACGTGAACAAGGTGGAAACCAAGGTGCAGCTTACCCATATTCCCACGGGCATGGTGGTAATCTGTCAAACCGAACGCACCCAGCTGGGCAACCGCGAGAAAGCCATGCAGATGCTGAAAAGCCGCCTGTACGAGGAAGAGCTGCGCAAGCGGGAGGAAGCCAAGAATGCGGCCAATGCCAACAAGAAAAAGATCGAGTGGGGCAGCCAGATCCGCAGCTATGTGTTCCATCCGTATAAAATGATCAAAGACCACCGCACGGATTATGAAGTGGGCAATATCGGCCCCGTGATGGATGGCGAGCTGGATGGATTCATCAAAGCCTACCTGATGAGTGAGAAGGAAGACCAGGTGGCTGGGTGAGAAATTGAAAACTGATTATTGATTATTCATTATTGATTATTCATTGTTGGCGATGAGGTAGTGCAACGGCATGAGCCAATTCACGACCATGCATCAGATGCGGTATGGACGGGCATCGGGGCAGCAGGAACAGTGCTGGTGGGCATATGGTACTACAAGGAGCCGGTGCATTTCTGGCGTATATTTTTCCTCTGTACCCTGATCCTTAGCATCGTGGGGCTGAAATTTTTTTCCGGCGAAGGACAGACCACCAGCCAGGCACTGCCGGAGTAAAAGGTTAGCAGGAATTTGCCATATATAAACCTCCTATTATCTCATTATCAAATTTTTTACTATGAGTTTTGGAACTTTTCACTACCCGATGCCGGCCAATGAGCCCGTACAGCAATACGCGCCTGGCAGCAAAGAGCGGGAAGCCCAGCAGCGGGTGCTGGCCGAACTGAAGAAGAAGGAACTGGATATTCCGCAATACATTGGTGGCCGTGCGGTTCGCAGCGGCGACAAGCATCCCATACATCCCCCGCACGAGCGGAACCATGTGCTTGGTTACTACCATGCCGGCAACCGCAACCATGTGCAGCAGGCCATTGATGCCGCACTCAAGGCAAAACCCATGTGGGAAGCCATGCCCTGGGAAGAAAGGGCCGCCATCTTCCTGAAGGCCGCCGACCTGATTGCCACCAAATACCGCTACCACATGAATGGTACCACCATGCTCGGTCAGAGCAAGAATGTGTACCAGGCAGAAATTGACAGCGCCTGCGAGATCATCGACTTCCTGCG
>JALOMZ010000316.1 GCA_025455205.1 Chitinophagaceae bacterium
GTACTGCAACAGCGACCAGCGACCCTCACTGTTCCGGAAACGGATGGCCAGGGTATGAAAACCGGGACTCAAGGCATTCACCGGTGCCGTCAACTGCAGGTTGACCGTATTGCCGGGTGTTATCGACACCGGAATTCCCTTGCCGGCCCCGGGATCCTGGTCAAAAAAATATTCGCCATCCACCATTCCCTGGCCGTTGCCTGCTGCACACCAGCACAATAGCACCCACAGCACCCATAATTTTTTCATAATCGTTCAATTTGCCGGTGAAAAAATCAGTTGCTCACTTTGGCTTCCAGGTTCACCTGCAGCGAACCTCCCGGTGCCACCGTAGGTGTGGTGATATTCATGCGGGAAACCCTGGGCAGGCGGGCGTTGCGGGCATTGTCCCAGTTGGCGCTGCCGGTTTCGTCAAACAGCAGGCCCATATCCTTGCCATCGCTGCCCGCGTTATTGGCCGGTCCTGCAGCGATCTTGAAATTCAGCAAGGGGTTATCGGTTCCGCTGTTCACGGCCGTCGCATCCCCCAGTTGCGGATCCTGGTTAGCCACATTACCGCCGCCATCGGCATTATTGTTGATGCCCCAGGGGGTATTATTCGGGGTATTGAATGTGATATTGTTGTTGAAGGTGCTGGAAACCAGGGTGCTGGCATCCGACTTCACGAAGATATTGTTGGTGACGGTTAGAAAAGAGCAGCCGGAAACATTGCCTACGCCAAACACATTCAGGGAACTGTTGCTGGTGTAAAAAAGATTATGGTCCACCAACACATTCACCACATTCAGGAATGAACTGATCACCCGGCTGTTCAGCGCATTCCGGAACACATTGTTACGAATGATGAAATTGCTGTAGCTGGTACTGCTACTTCCCTGCAGGCCAGAATTATTAAAATAGTTGCTCTCAAAAAGATAATTGGTCATGCTGCCAATAGCGGCAGATCCCACATTCACCACCGTATTGAACTGACAACGAATGAAGCTGAGGTTGTTGACAGCCTCATTGCCTACCATATTATCAGCAATAGTTACTACGCCCGCAAAAAGAAGACCATGAAATTCACTGCCGTTGCTGCTGCCGGCGGCACTCGTATTGCGGATGGTAGCGCCATTTACGCGGGCCGTCAGCGATATTTCCTGCTGGGGCGCGAAACCCGGTCCAAAAATGGCCAGCTTCTTGTCGGTCAGGGAGAATCCCGCATATAACACAGGTGATCCCTGCACATAGATGCTGTCGCCGCTGGCAGCCGCGTTAACGGCGTCCTGGATGGTGTTGAACTGCGCCAGGGTTCCCGGCAGGTTACTCACGGTGTGAACTGTAGCCATTGCCTGCAGCTGAAGGCCTGAAACTAGCAGCAGGAGCAATAAATTTCTCATGGATTTGCATTTGCCGACGAAACTAGGCCGGCTGCTCAGGCAGGGCAATACCTGAATGGAGGTAAACTTTTTGCATGCTGCTGCGATACCCATGGTAATTGAGTTACGCAATCCACAGGATGCAACCATTTATCATAGAAGCAACCGGGTGTGCCATTCAGACAATACCGGGCGTACAAAGCCTGCCTTACCTGCTTGATCTGCTTCCATTGCAAGCTTAGAAATACTGACAGGGCAGTTATGCTTATATTGGGAAAATTTTCAACCCATGTACAAATTCCTGCCCTTGGCAGCCAGCCTGTTTTTTAGTCTTTCCGCTCTTGCGCAAACGCCAAAGTATGTTGGAAAGGAGGGCAAAACCGATATCCGCATTGAAGACCTCAAATACGGCTTTACAAAATCAGCCGCCGATCAGGCCAATGGCTTTCCTGCCACTACCTATGTTATCTTCCGGCTCAACCCCAACCAGGGCGGCAATTTTCCCCCGCAAAATCCCATCTACCTGTCGAGGATCATCAAACTTACCGGCATACCCAAAGGATATGACCCCAAAGGATATGGCGGCAGCGTAATCCGCAATGTTTCCAAAGACTTTCTTGCCTATGCGGTGAAAACCTATGGGATTGTGCCCGAGCATTATGTAGCCAGCTTTGAAACCGGTTATGAACTGGAGAAACTGCTGCAATCGCTGTCGGGCGAAATTGAATACAACAAATCGGCCAAGCTGGGAAAACTCTGGGTGATGGATGACAACTTCCGCTTTGATTACAAAAGCAGTGCTTATTCGTTTTCCTATCAGCCGCCTCAGAACTGATCAGGACCGTCTGCTTCTGTAATGCATGCAAACCTTGCAGGCGCCCCTTTTCCTGATCCCGCAATAACATAACATTTTACCCATGAAACTGGAAGATTTACTGCTGCAACGCTGTGGTGCGCAATGTGAGCTGTGCAAAAGCGAGCAACCCCTGACAAAATATGAAGTGCCGCCGATGGACGGGCACTATGCAGAAAACTGTATCATGCTCTGCCACGATTGCCTGGCGCAGATTGAAAAGAAGGCCGAACTCCGGCCCGAACACTGGCATTGCCTTCAGGAAGCCATGTGGAGCGAAGTGCCCGCCATACAAGTGACGAGTTGGCGCATGCTCAACCGGCTCCGCCATGAAAGCTGGGCAGCTGAGCTTCTGGACATGCTGTACCTCGACGATGAAACCCTGGCCCTGGCCAAAGCCACCGGCGACCATGAAAACGACAGTGCGGTGGAGCTTCACCGCGACTGCAACGGCGCACAACTGTTTGACGGCGACACAGTGGTGCTTACCAAAAGTCTCGATGTAAAAGGCAGCAGCGTAAACGCCCGGGTAGGCACCGTGGTGCGCAACATACGGCTCGTGAAGGATAACACCCAATACATTGAGGGACGCATTGAAGGACAGCTGATAGTCATTCTTACCCAATACCTGCGCAAGCAGCATAGCTGATGTCACAAGAAGCCCGGGCTGCTCCGTACCGGCTGAGCCCGCCGAAAATGGAATGTCACATAAACAGGATCCTATGCTGGGAATAACCAGCACAGGCAGGCAATGCATGACCCGGGCAGAAAATTGAGAATACCATAACATCATAAAAAGATAGCCTCCGGCATCCCCGCAATCAATGGCCTCCCTTAAGTGATTGATATACTTGCCTTTGCCAAATGCGGGCAGATGCCACAATCTTGAACTGAATCGAACACCAGCAAGGACCAGGGTTTCAGGCCTGTTATCATTGCCACCGCCGGCAATCTGCAGTAACTTTGTATCAGTAGCAATGCAAGCGCCTATGTGATCCGAAAGCAGACAAAGCGAATGATCAGTGAAATCCCCTGCGGATTTCAAATTGGTGTACCATTCAATCAGGTCTGTATGAAAAAGATATCCATTGCTGCTATAGCCATCTGCATGCTGACAATGGCCTCCTGTACCAAGGATAGTATAGAGCAGCAGATCACACCACCAGCGCCAGTGAAGGAAAACTCGCTGAACATTACCCTCCACTTCAGTTACGGCCGCCATGTAACCGTAGATAGCACCGGGGTTTTCTGCAGGTATGAAAATCCGCAAGCCCTTCAGTCGGTCATCCAGATTGCGG
>JALOMZ010000317.1 GCA_025455205.1 Chitinophagaceae bacterium
GGTAAAATTGGCGACACCATTTACCTGATGGACGAGATCCATACCCCCGACTCTTCCCGCTATTTTTATGCCGATGGCTTTGAAGAGCGGCAGGCCCGGGGGGAAAAGCAGAAGCAGCTGAGCAAGGAATTTGTGCGCGAATGGCTGATTGCCAATAACTTCATGGGTAAGGAAGGGCAAACCGTTCCGGACATGAGCGATGAATGGATACAGACCATCAGCCGGCGCTATATTGAATTATACGAGCAGGTGATTGGCGAACCATTTAAGCCGGAAGACTGGACAGACGAACAAACGATTGCTGCCATAAACACCTCCCTGGAGAAACTGGCCAGCCAGGCCTGATCAGAATGCTTCCTGCAGGTTGAAGAAAAGTCCCTTGCTTCCACCGGCACCAATACCGTAGTCAATGGTAATATTGGTGCGTGAAGCCTTGTCCATTTTCACCCGCAGGCCCAATCCGCCTCCCGGCCCCCAGCGGTTGAACAAGGCCTGCCCGGTGGCTGAAGCCGTGGTCATGTTGAGAAATGCCACCCCGCCCAGCAAACCGTTGCGGCTTAGCGGAAAACGGTATTCCGACTCCACATAGAACATTTGTGCCCCCCGGAACCGGCCCTGGATATAGCCCCGCCCAGACCGGTTATACGTATCCCATCCTATGGCAGGCAGGCCGAGATACGGCACTTTGGTATTGGCCACAAAATCCCCCTTCAGCCAGAATGCCAGCAGGTGCATAGGCCGCCTGCGCTGCAAACTGAGGTAATAGCGCCCTTCAAAATTCAGTCCTGAGCTTGGAGCGGTGCTGCCAAAGAGTTTTGAGTTAAAACGGGTAGTGAGCGATGCGTACCAGCCTTTGTAAGGGTTGGCAATATTGTCGCGACTGTCCCACCGCAAGCTCAACAGGAAGCCGTTGGTACTGTATTTGTTCAATGGGAACCCGTATGCCGTATTGTAATTGTAGTGATCTGTAAGCTGCGGAGGTACACTGTCTGCCCTGAGATTTTCATCTACAATCCGGGTATGCACATCAAAAGCCAGGCCCGCGCCACCGTAGAGATTACCGGAAATGCGCTTGTACCCGTTAAGGTACAGCCGCAGGTAATTGAAACTCATGGGTTGAGCCTGCGCATAATCCTCTTCTCCTTCCTTGCCTGTACTGATACCCAGTCCGTATGTGTCCTGGTTGAAGATCAGAAAGCGCGTGTCGGCATCTATGAGGATATCATTTTCAGGAAGGGCCACCCCCACCCTCGCCATCATGATCAATTGGTCTTTGGAGGTGAGGGTCAGGTTCAGCAGCCCGCTGGATTGCCGTGTGGTGGCCGGATCTCCCAGCACAGTAGCCGCGCTGAGTGCACCCCCAATCACAAAGCCATAAGCAGGAGAATACCCTACTGCTGGCAATATGGAAAGGTTATACTTCCTGGATGGGATTTTGGTACTGGAGCCAATCACTTCCTGCTGCTCCTTCTTCCGGAAAATGAGGGATACAAGATCCTTTTCGGCCACAGTTGTATCCGTATTCTCCTGCGCCTGTAATGCCGGGCTCACCGCAAAAAAGCAAACCAGGCACAAAACGGGGAACAGGGAGGGCAATCGGAATGACATGTTGTTGAAAGTGATGCAAGTTAGCGCCAACGGCTCAATCAACCATCAGGCGGGTAATGAGGAGAGCTGTCCGCCTACGAGCTTTGGCCGCAGCCGCTTCCGGCTTTTGTTGAAAATATTGCCTTCCTTCTCAACGCCCTTGCGCAATTCTTTTTGCTGTTCTGCCGGCAGGTGAATGAACTCCTGGCATTCCTGGCTGCAGCAGCCTTCATATTGCCCGCGGCATTCATCACACTGGATGAACAACAGGTGGCAGCCATCGTTGGCACAGTTCACATGGGTGTCTGCCGGCTTGCCGCACTGGTGGCAATGGGCAATCACATCCGGGGTCACCCTTTCGCCCAGCCGGTTGTCAAACACAAAGTTCTTGCCTATGAACTTCTGTTCCAGGCCCTGTTCCTGCACCTGGTGCACATAGTTGATGATGCCTCCTTCAATATGAAACACATTGCTGAATCCGCGGTGCAGCATGTAAGCACTGGCCTTTTCGCAGCGGATGCCGCCGGTGCAGTACATGATGATGGGCTTGTCTTCCCGTCCCTGCATCATGCTGGCGGCCATGGGCAATTGTTCGCGAAAGGTGTCGCTGGGAATTTCGATGGCGTTTTCAAAATGGCCCACTTCGTACTCATAGTGGTTGCGCATGTCAATGATCACCGTTTCCGGATTCCGAAGCAATTCATTCACTTCCTGCGCCTTCAGGTATTTACCGCGCCGCTCCATGCTGAAGGTGGGATCGTCTATACCATCGGCCACAATCTTGTCGCGCACCTTTATTTTCAGCACCCAGAAGCTCTTGCCGTCATCTTCCACCGCAATATTCAGGCGGAGGCCATGCATCCATTCGTAGCTGTACAGAAAGTTGCGCAGGGCTTCGAAATTGGATTGCGGCACGCTGATCTGGGCATTGATCCCTTCTTTGGCCACGTAAATACGGCCGAACACTTTGAGGGCATCCAATCCCTTCCACAGCTCGTCGCGAAAAGCCTGGGGGTTGGCAATGGGATGGTACTGGTAGAAACTGATGGTGGTGCGGGGCTCCGTTTCTGCCATGAGGCGGGCCCTGAGTTCCCGGTTGGAAACGCGGTTGTGCAGTAATGCCATGTCAATAAAATTTTATGGTTTCCCTTGTGGGAAATGTTGTGTCCAACGCCAGTTGCAGGCTGGCCAAAATTTTTGGAAACGGCGCAAAGATAGGCAATACCGCCCGCAGGAAGCGCAACGGCGTTAGCATCGGGCCCGGTTACCGGGTTTTAGCTGGGCCAGCTTGCTTATATTGCGGCTTCCGATCATATCACCATGAGCAAAAGGAAAGATTATATCACCTGGGATGAATATTTTATGGGGGTGGCCCTGCTGAGCGGGCGGCGCAGCAAGGATCCCAGCACCCAGGTAGGCGCCTGCATTGTAAACAACCAAAACAAGATTGTGGGGGCAGGATATAACGGGCTGCCCATTGGATGCAGCGATGATGATTACCCCTGGGTAAAAACGGGCAGTTTCCTGGAAACCAAGTACCCTTATGTATGCCATGCAGAGCTCAATGCCATCCTCAATAATATCGGGATGGACCTGCACGGGTGCCGCATCTACACGGCCCTCTTCCCCTGCAATGAGTGCGCAAAAGCCATTATACAGGCAGGCATCCGGGAGGTCATTTACCTGAGCGACAAATATGCCGGCAATGAAGTTTTTGTGGCCAGCAAGCGGATGTTTGACACCGCGGGTGTAAGCTACCGGAAGGTGGAAGTGCAGGTGGAAAGCATTGTGCTTTCCTTCAATGAAAAGGATGTGTAGCCGCTGTGCTGCCCAGCAGTAAGATCAGCAGGCAAAGAGGGCCAGGGCATTTCGGGTGGTGGTTTCGGCTATCTCATCCTGTGTAAGTCCGT
>JALOMZ010000318.1 GCA_025455205.1 Chitinophagaceae bacterium
CTATCACGCCGAAGTTTATTCCACCACCCTGCATACCAGCTATGGATCTTTCTCCGTCATGGCGGGCAACCAGCCCTTTTTCCTGCAGTTGCTCAAACCGCAACCACCAAAGGGCGCCTACAATGAGAATACGGCGCCGCCATTTCCCGATGGCGACCTGGGCTTTCTGCAGGCCATCAGCCCCATAGGCACCAAATTCCAGGCTGCCAGCCAAATGGGACCGCAGAGCCAGAAAAATGTATTCCTCGGCACCGCACCGCTGCCCAACTGGAAACGGGAAGTGCCCAATAAATTATTGCATTATACTCCCGCAGAAGGGGTAATTTGGTTCGATTTCCATTGACGGTTGGTGCCGGCCAAACCTAACTACCATAAGCAGAGCAGGCTATGAAAGGATCGATAATTGTATTAAAAGTATTTTGCATATTATTTTCTTTTTCTTCAGTGCATGCGCAGGAAGTATACCCATTGTATGAACGTCCGATCCCCAACAGCCTGCAGTCGCCCGAACGGGAGCGCCGGGAGGTGAATGCAGCCGGCCGCGAGTCCATTGAGAAGGTATCTGTGCCCACGCTCACCGCGTACATCCCGAAGGATGGCAATACCAAAAGACCGGCCGTGGTTATCTGTCCGGGTGGCGGTTATGCCCGGCTGGCCTTCACGCACGAAGGACATGATGTGGCCCGGGCATTTGCCCGCTGGGGATTTGCAGCTTTTGTACTGAAGTACCGGCTTCCGGATGATTCCATCATGCAGCAGAAGCACCTGGGTCCCTTGCAGGATGCACAGGAAGCCATTGCATGGGTGCGCAGCAAGGGCGCCAAATGGAATATCGATACCAGCAGGGTGGCCATCATGGGTTTCTCTGCCGGGGGCCACCTGGCCTCTACTGCCGGAACGCATTTTTCCAGGCCCGTGGCGCTGCCGGCAACCACAAATGTTCGTCCAGACCTGATGATGCTCATTTACCCGGTGATCAGTTTTGAAGACAGCCTTGCCCATAAAGGATCGCGGCAGAACCTCCTGGGTGCGAGCCCCGCTGTGGGTATGGTGCAACTTTTTTCCAATGACCAGCAGGTGACTGCACAAACGCCGCCCACCTTCCTGGTGCATGCAAAGGATGATATTACCGTTCCGGTAGGCAACAGCCTCGCCTTTGCTGCCGCGCTGAAGAAGACAGGTGTTCCTTACCAGGTAAAGATCTTTGAGCAGGGCGGCCATGGTTTCGGGATGTTCAATCCTACCTCATCAGAGATGTGGATGGACGACCTGCATGCCTGGCTCCAGCAAATGAAATGGCTGCCCGCATACCCTGCCATGGAAAGCAGAGGTCCGGGTGCCGCATTTCCCGACCTGCAGCAGCAGGCGCCAATGATAGGCGCTGAAGTATTCATTGAGCCCGGACAGTCGCCCGGCTATATCGATTCCCTGTTCCTGACCCTGCAGCAGCACCACATGACCATAACGCGCATCCGTTTGTTCGAGAACTATATGCGCAAGGCCGATGGGAGCTGGGATTTCTCGTTGTTCGATCAGGCTTACCTGGCTGCAGAGAAATACGGCATCAACATTTGGGGCAATTTCTTTCCCGCCACTTCCTTTGAGGATGTGGGTGGTTTCAAGTTTCCGCGCAGCCGGGCACACCTGGATTCCATTGCCGATTTCATCAGGCAGGTTGTATTGCATTTCCGATCATTTAAGAGCCATGGCGGCTGGGCCCTGCTCAACGAGATCGGCAGTGCCAAAGTACCTGCCAGCCCTCTGTCGCAGGAACGATACCAGGCATGGATGCGCACCAATGCCTACCGCCCCCAACCGCAGCAATACCGGGGCTTTGGTTTTGATGAGCAGCGTTTCCTGGTGGAGCACAATACCTGGTACCTGCAATGGCTGGCAGGGCAGGTGCGGCGTTATGACCCCGATGCTCACCTGCACGTAAATAATCATGCTATATTTCAGCTGGCAGGGGAGTATGATTTTCCATCCTGGCGTTCTGTGCTGTCTTCCTTTGGTGGCAGCGCCCATGCCAGCTGGCACTTTGGATATTTTAAGCGCAACCGCTATTCCTATGCTGTGGCGGCTAACAGTGCCATCCTGCAGGCAGGAGCCGGCAACAAGCCCTGGCTGATGACCGAGTTGCAGGGAGGCAATAATACATACAGCGGCTATGATGCCATGTGTCCCACCAAAGAAGAGATCGCCCAGTGGATATGGTCTGTGGTGGGTGGCGGTGGCAAGGGCGCCATCTTCTGGTCGCTCAACCCGCGGGCCGGTGGGTTTGAGGCAGGTGAATGGGCCATGCTGGATTACCAGGGGCAACCCAGCGACCGCCTGCAGGCGGCAGGGGAAGTGGCCAGGGTGATGGAGCAGCATGCCGCCCTGCTTGCCAAAGCCAGGCCGGTGGCGCCTGCGGTACACCTGCTGTACACCCGCTCCTCGCTGTGGGTGGAGGAGAAAATGCAGATGGGAGGAGCACCACTGGAAGGAAGGGAGACCGGCGGGGTAATGAAATCCGTACTCGGTTATTATGAAACACTGCTTGAAATGGGTGTGCCTGCTTCCATCGGCGATTGGGAGTCATTTGATTTTTCAAAGCAGGACTATGCCGGACAGGTCATTATCCTGGCCCATCAGGTATCGTTGCCCCGGACCATGATACCCAAACTGGAACATTTTGTGCGCCAGGGCGGTACCCTGATCGTTGACGGCCTTACGGGATATTACGACGAGAACGCCATCGCCACCATGCAAACCGGATTTCCGCTGCAACCACTGCTCGGCGGCCGTGTGCTGGAATGGAAAATGGAAGGAAACGAAGTGCCGCTCCGCCTGAACAACAGTTCAAATATCCTGCCGGGACATGCGTGGCGTGGCTACCTGCAACCAACAACTGGCAGGCTACTTTCTACACAGGGCCAGCAGGTATTCGCATTGCAGAACCAATGGGGCAGGGGAACCGTTTTGTGGTGGCCCACCCTGGTGGGTCTGGGAAGCCGGATGCAGGGCAATAATGCCCTGGCGGCATGTCTGCAGGATTTGTTCCGGCAGCAATCGGTGAAGGCGCCGCTTTCTTTTTCGCAACACTACCCGGGCCTCCAAATGCAAACCCTGCAAACAGAAGGGGGATGGATCAGCATTATGATCAATAAGTCGGGGTCGAAAGTCAGCCCGCGTGTGCTGCTGCCGGCAGGTGTAAAGGCTAGGGTGTTGTATGGTGCAGGCACTGCAGTACAAGGTACCACAACGCAGTTGCAGCCTGAGGAAACGCTGGTGGTTTTCTGGGCAAAACAATATTAATCGAGTTCGGTGCTGAGGGGCGGGCAATCTGCCTGCGGATCTTGTATGCAGGTTTTCGGCTTTGCATGCGCCCGGCAATTCCTATCTTTTCAAACAAAATCATATCGTATGTCTGGCGCATTTTTCCTCCTCAGTTTCTTGTTATGGATGTCCTTGCTTACAGTAGAGGCAGCATTGGCCCAGTTGC
>JALOMZ010000319.1 GCA_025455205.1 Chitinophagaceae bacterium
AGCACCGCCGTGGTCCACCTTGCCGATATATCCGTTGAGGTATTTGCTCATCCACACCGGCTCGGGTTTTTCGCTGTACTTGGGCAGCACGCGTCCACCGGCACCGGCTGCTTCGGGGTGTTGCTGCATGAATGCCAGTATAGTGGCGGCAAAATGGGGTACCGCTTCGGCATCATCGTCAATGAAAGTGATGATGGGGGCAGCTGCTTCGGCAATGCCCCGGTTACGGGCATAGCTGAGCCCTTTTTGCGCCTCGTGCACATAGCGGAAGGGCAGGCCCGGGTGCTGGCTGATGAAGGCCTGTACAATGCCATCGGTGCCGTCGGTGCTGGCATTGTCCACCACTATCACCTCCCAATCTGATGGCGACAGCGTTTGCTGTGCCAGGCAGGCCAGGCAGGCGCCGATGAATTTCTGGCGGTTGTAGGTACAAATGACTACCGATAATGCAGGTTCCTGGCTCATGACAGCTGCAATTTAGCGGGAACCCAATAGTCTGCCGCTCCATTTTTGCCACAGGGCCATGATTTCCTCGCTCAGGCGGAAGCGGATGACCAGGAAGGCAAACAGCGATGCAAAAAGGGCGCTGCGCAGGATACCGTCCACATAGAGGTTGGTATGGGCGGGCAGGAGGTATATACCGAATATGAGGGCTACGCCGCCTGCCAGCACCGCCAGGTTGCGGCCGGTAAAGGGCTGCAGGCCAAATTTCTTCCACAGGAAGAAGAAGCGGATGCCATTGTAAATGGTCATGGCCAGCAGGTTGGCCATGGCGGCACCCGTCATGCCATAATGGGTGATCAGCAGGAAATTGAGCGGGATGCCAATGACAGAGTACACCAGGGTGCTGATGAAATCAAACCGCCAGTAGGTAGACAACTGGATGATGATGGCGTTGAGGCCGGTGCCAAGATTGACCCAGCGGCTCACCACCAGAATGACTATTGGCAATATCATGATGGAATATTCGGGTGGGAAGAATCGCTCCAGGTTGTGGAGGTTCACGATGATAAGTCCTCCCAGCCCCACGCCGGCCACCAGCAGGTTGATGCAGCTCTTGCGATATACACTCTGCAGGCCGGTCATGTTTTTGGACCGCCAGTACTCGCTGATCAGCGGGATGCTGCTGGTTTGCATGCTGCGCATGGGCACTTCCAGCACCTGGCTGAAATATTGGGCTACGGCATAAATACCTGCCTGGCTGAAATTGTAGAGGCTGGCCAGGAAGAGGGTGTCGCACACCACGAAGGCTACGTTTGACAAGGTGGTGAGGAAGACAAAGGAACCCAGGCTCAGCATCTTGCGCTTCATGCGGCGGGTGAGGCTGCTGATGCGGAAATGCAGGGGGAACCCGTGTTTTCTTCGCACGGCAGCCACAATGATAATGGCAGCGGGCAGATAGGTGCAGGCAAAGAGGTACATAAATCCGGTGAAGTCCACCGCTTTCAGGGCCAGCAGCACAAGGCACATCGTGGTGAGCACCCGGAATAGCAGTTCCTTGAGGGTGTTGGCCAAAATGGTTTTACCAGCATACCAGGCAAACAGCTCCATGTACAGGAATACCGACTGAAACAGCACGAAGAGGCTGAGGGCGAAGTAGTGGGGCTCAAACAGCGGGTTGTTGCGCCCAAAGATCTGGATGATCTGGGGTTTCAGCAGTTGCAGCAGCAGGAGTACCAATATCAGGCCACCGGCAAATACGGTGAGCGTGATGGCCGGAAGGTCTATCTGCCGGTTGGCCAGGTGTCGCTTATAATAGGGATAGAATTTGGCTATAACGGGCGTGGTGCCCAGTGTGGCCAGGTTGGCCAGCAGCACGGATGCCTCGGCCACCACACGGGTGAGGCCCCATTCGGCGGTGGTGAGGATGTGCGGCTGCAGCACAATGAGGTTGAGCGCGCCAAATCCAAAACCCAGGAAGATGATGAGGGTGGAAATGATAGACTGGCGCTGGATGGATTGGCTGCTCATGCAAAAAATGTACGCAGGCAAAGAAAGTGAATGAATGACTATTTCCTCTGGAAAAGCTGCTACGTCACCGGATCAGCGCCACCAAACCCTTTTGTTCCACCCGGCCGCAGGGCGTATCAGCAATCACAATGTAGGCGAAATGCCCCGCGGGCTGCTCCTGCCCGCGCCAGGTGCCATTCCAGCAGTCGGTTGGCTGTCTGCCCTCAAATACCTTTTCGCCCCAGCGGTTGAACACTTCAAACCGGAGAAGTGTGACGTCACCCCATTTTCTGAGTCCGAAACAATCATTGAGCCCGTCTTTGTTGGGGGTGAAGGCAGACGGCATCTGGTAGCCCTGCAGGTCGGTGCCGGCATAGCTCACCTGCATATTGTCGGTGCTGCTGCAACCATTGCTGCTGGTGACGGTAACGCTGTAGCTGGCGGAGCTGTTAACGGAAATGGTCCGGGTGGTTTCGCCGGTGCTCCACAGGTATTGGCTGCCGGGGTTGCCGGCATCCAGCACAAAGGGGGTGCTGCCGCAGAGGCTGGTGTCCGGGCCCAGTTGCACCAGAGGCGAGGGTAGGGTGACGATGTTCAGGCTGTCTGCCGCCTGGCCCTGGCAGGCATCGGTAATCCGCGCCCAGTAGAGTCCTGGCTGGCTGACAGTAATCGATGGGCTGGTGCTGCCATTGCTCCACAGGTAGGCTGCCATGCCGGCCGGCGCGGACAGTTGCCTGGCAATGCTTTGGCAGCTCACGATATCACCGCCCAGACTGAAAGCCTGAGCGGCCGGCGCCGCGTTGATCCGTATGCTGTCGCGAAAGCTTTGTCCGCAACGGTCAGTGGTTTCCAGCCAGTAAAGACCCGCACTGGTAACAGTGGTGCTCATGCTGGTGCTGCCATCGCTCCACAGGTAAGCCTGCATGTTGGCTGGCCCCTGCAGGTTCAGGGGCGTGCTGCCGCAAATGGCTGCATCCGGACCCAGGGTGAAAGTGGCAGACGGGGCAAAAACCAGGGCAATTGTATCTGCTGCCGTTTGGCCGCAGCCATCCGTTACCCGCAGCCAGTAGTTGCCCGTGCTGTTCACGTTAATACTTGGCTGTGCGGATCCATTGCTCCAGGTGTATTGCGTCATGCCGGCAGGACCTGAAAGCGTGTGGCTGCTGCTGCAGATGGTGCTGTCCTTTCCCAGGCTCACCAACAGGGGCGTGGTTTTGATGACTGCCACCGTAAAGGTGGCCTGCAGGGCTGCACATCCGCCGAGGCGGGCATCAATACGCAGGTTCACATTCGACGTGGCTTTTGGCCGCAGCACCAGCTTGCTGTCTGAGGAGGATACCAGGTCGGCCAGGGCAGGGTCAAAAGTCCAAATAACGGCATCATTGCAGCCGGCATTGCGGGTGGCCAGTATCTCCAGGTCACCCTGGCCGGTGCAGATGGATGAGGGACCGGAGAGCGTGAGGCTGGCACAGCTATTCTGCAGCGTACAGATATTGGCCGGCGGCAGGGCAAGGGTTACGGCATTCACATTG
>JALOMZ010000320.1 GCA_025455205.1 Chitinophagaceae bacterium
GATCAAGGCAACCTCGCTGCCAGTAACCCAGTACCATGCGCCGGTAACCATGCTTTGAAATACCTGGCCGAAACCGGGCTTCCTGAAAAATGGGGAATGGGCCAGGCCTCCCGAAGGACCATGGCCATAAAAAAAGATCTGCCAGCTGGCAGACCTTTTTTTGTATCAGAACACCATTGTGTTAATGGGGTAGTTTTTCCCTGAACTTACCATATGTCCAGGTGCCGGCAATGGCACTGAGCAGGGTGATGCTGATAACGGTAGCCCCGGTTCCGATCTGTGCAAACAGCGGGCCAGGGCAGGCGCCGGTGATAGCCCAGCCAAGTCCAAACATCAGGCCGCCGAAAATCTGGCCCTTGTTGAATTTTTTGGGGCTGAAGGAAATGGGCTCTCCGCTGAAAGTCTTGAGCTTGAATTTTTTGATGATGGCCACGCTGATCATGCCCACCACTACGGCGCTTCCAATTACGCCGTACATATGGAAGCTCTCCAGCCGGAACATCTCCTGGATGCGGAACCAGGATACGATTTCCGCCTTTACAAATACGATACCAAACAGGATGCCGATAATGGCATACTTGATGTTGGTATATAGGGGGGCATCCAGTTCACTTTTGTTAACGCACATGGCATGGTCTGACCGCACTTCAAAGTCGGTATCCATCGGCGTATCAGTACTGCCGGGTGTTTGCAGGCTGCTGGTCTTTATATCGTTCGTATTCATTTTTATTCAGTTTAGCTGGTAACATGACTGATGAAGGGCAGGGGCTCAGAGGGCCAGGATATAAGGCAGTATCAGGTGGGTCATGATGAATCCGCCTGCCATGAAGCAGCAGGTAGCCACCAGGGAAGGCCATTGCAGGGTACTCAGACCCATGATGGCATGGCCGGATGTGCAACCGCCGGCATAGCGGGTGCCAAAGCCCACCAGGAATCCACCTACCACAATCATAATAAGGCCCCGGGCGGTGCCCAGTGCACCCCAGCTGAAGAGGTCGGCCGGAACCACATGGCTGGTATCTGTGATGCCATAGGCAGCCATATCTGCCGCCAGGTCCGGATGGATTTCCATTGGGTTGGGATTGCCCAGGAACTGAACGGCCAGGAAACCGCCGATGAGGATGCCGGAAACAAAAAAGAGGTTCCACACTTCCTTCTTCCAGTCATACTGAAAGAACGGGATCTTGGCGGGCAGGCAGGCGGCACAGATGTGGCGCAGCGAAGAAGAAATGCCAAAGCTCTTGTTGCCAATGAGCAGCAAAGCCGGTACGGTGAGTCCTATCAGGGGACCTGCCACGTACCATGGCCAGGGTTTGGTAAGAATTTCTAACATAGTGGTTGGCCTTTTTAGATGAACAATTATCGATTTGGTTGAATGTGTTTTAATGGAACCGGTTAGCCCATAACCGGGCAATTCATACCTGGCAGGAATCCTGGGTGCACCTTTTGGGTTTCAGGAATCCGGTGGCAAACACTACGGCGCCAAAGAAATACAGCACTTTGGCATCTTCATAGGTATAAGCCAGCCAGAGGAATACCAGGCCGAGTGCCCAGCGGATGATCCGGCTGATCCAGTTGGCCAGGGAGACTTCGTTAATGCTTGCCATAGTGGTCGGTTTATTGGTGTTTCAAAATTACGGGGATGGTCAGAACTGGAAGTTGAATATGAGGTTGAGGTTAGACATATTTGTCTTGTTCACTATATATTTCGGGTCGGTTATGTTATCATCACGCTGCCACTTCCAGGCATACAGGAGTTCTGCCTGCAGGCCCCTGAGGTGTCCTCCAAACGTATAGCTGGTGCCCAGGTTGAGCTGGCCGTAAGAGGGCATACCATACTTGTTAAGGGCAGCATTGTTTGCTTCGGGGAGGTCGAACAGTCCGGCAGCAGCATTGAGCACCCACCGTTTTTTGGCCAGGTTGCGGGTACCTTTTACCACCCAGGCATGCACATCGCCCAGCCCTTCGTTTCTTTCCCGCTGCATGAAGGTGAAGAAAGGATCCCGACCCCATTCCCGGGGCATAAGGAAACGTCCGCTTTTGGTTATGCGGGTGTAATTGAAGGTGGCTTGCCAGTTGGGATTGGCCCATCCCAGGCGGCCGCTGAAAATATTGGCCTGCTGTTCGGGTGAAAAATAGGTCTTCGCAGGATCAGGATGGCCGCCATCCCGGATGGCATCCTGCCGTGTATACTGGGCGGCAGCCAGTATCTTTCCGTTGCCCACTTTATGTTGGTAGTTCACCTGCACCATGGCCGTATTGAAAATATTTTCCACCCATTGGTCCATCACCTGCACGGAAAGCCGCTCGCCGAAGGTGCGGGTGCCGCTCAGGTAACCGATGCCGCGGGTGCTGATATGGCCATTGTAATTGGCCTTTGTGCCATCGGGATTCAACCCCTGCGGATAAATGCCCATGGATTGGGCTACGCTGAACCAGCGCACGGTGGAGCGGGGGGAAATGCTGTTGAGCCAGCCTCCTTCGAGATTCCATTTCCCGGGTTTCCAGTGAAGCCAAAGGCCCGACACTTCCGTGGGGCGCATCCGGCCGTCCTGCGGATTGATGAAGGGGGTATTCAGTATCTGTTTGCCAAAGGTGGCTTCAAAATTCTTGTGGCTCCAGGAAAGGTTCAGTTCTTCCAGCCTGTCGAGGTCTGAGGTATTTTCCGGATCCTGAATGTCGAAAAGACCGATTTCGTAGCGGTTGCGGGCACCGGATTCCTCATCCACTTCGCCCAGTTTGCTGGATCCGAGGTTATAGATGAAAAAACCACTCAACGTAAATCTGAATCCGTGAAATCCTGCAGTCTGGTAGCGTATGCCGCCTCCCACCGCCAGGGCATAGTAGTCAGGATATTCCTTTTCATTGAAGGTGGCCATGCTGAACTGCCTGAAATGGCCGGTCATGGTGCCATTCTTGAAGGCATACCATACGCTGTTGCTGTCATATTCAGCCTTCGATTTGCTGGTCCACACCTGTCCGGTGTAAGGATCATGCTGCGCCAGCAGGGTGTTGGAAAACCCTGCCAGCAATATGGCTGCAGTCAGCAACCAGCGGTATATATCAATTCTTTTCTGTTGCACCTTTCCAGCCTTGTATACCATCTTTCAATTGAATCACATGATTGAACCCGGCTTCCTTCATTTTAGAGGCCGCTTTGTCGGATCGTTTTCCGCTTCTGCAGTATACCAGGTAGGTCTTGCTCTTGTCCAGCTGCCGGTAAGCACTGTCGAATGCGCCGCCATTGTAGTCCAGCAGTGTGGCATTGGGGAGATGACCTTCGCTGTATTCCTTGGGCGTTCGTACATCCAGTACAACGGTGCCGCTTTGGTGCATGAACTTTTCGAACCGCTGGCTTTTTACCACCGTATTACCCATTTCGCTGGTGCTTTTGCACCCCATCCACAAGGCAGTTGCAGCTGCCAGCATCAGGATCAGAAAGCTTTGCTTTTTCATCATTATTACGCCGGTTATTGTATT
>JALOMZ010000321.1 GCA_025455205.1 Chitinophagaceae bacterium
ATATCCAATACCAACCTCACCAACAGCCGCCTGCACAATTTCAAGCTGCTCGAAAGGCGCCGCATTGTGATGAACCTCAGCGTAACCTATGGTACCCCCTCCGAAAAACTGCAACGCATTCCGGGGATGATCCGTCAGATCATGGAAGCCGTGCCCCAAACCACCTTCGACCGCGCCCATTTCGCCACTTACGGTCCATACAGCCTGCAGTTTGAGGTGGTATACTTCATAGAAACCCAGGACTACATGGTGTACATGGATGCCCAGCAAACCATCAACCTGGCCATCTATGATGCTTTTGCCGCCGAAGGCATCTCCTTTGCCTATCCCACCCAGCAGGTCCTGCTCTCAAAAGACCAGCCGGCCGCCTGATGCTGCCTGCCATTGGTCATAACATGCCGCCCTTTAACCATTTATTTACGAAGCTTGTCGTATAATTGTGTCAGTTTTAAACCTGAAATCTGTTTATCATGGCAAAACAGGCCCCTTTCAAACCCACGGAAAGCGAACTGGAAATCCTGCAGGTATTGTGGCAGCGCGGCAAAGCCACCGTGCGGGAAGTGCACGAAGAACTAGCCACCGTGAAAGACGCCGGTTATACCACCACCCTCAAACTGATGCAGATCATGCATGAAAAGGGTTTGGTGAAACGCAACGACAGCAGCAAGACGCATGTGTATGAAGCCAATGTGAGCAAGGAAAAAACACAGCAGCATATGGTGGGCAAAATGGTGAACACCCTGTTTGAGGGGTCGGCCGGCCAGCTGGTGATGCGGGCACTGGGCACCGCCAAACCATCCCGGCAGGAAATTGATGAAATACAAAAACTGCTCGACAGCCTGAAATAGTCCTTTCCCAAAACATCTGCGCATGTTCCTCCTGGTTCAATCCGCATTCCTCCAGGCCCTGGGCCTTGCCATTGCCAACAGCCTCTGGCAGATGGGCATGCTCTGGCTGCTGGTTCAGGTGGCCATATTGTTTTTCAGGCCTTCGGCAGCAGCACGGTATGCCTTGTCTGTTTCTGCTGCCCTGGCAGGGCTTCTCTGGTTTGGCATTTCCTTCCTGTATCATTGGCAGTTGGCGCCGGCTTCCGCCACTCCGGATTCCATCTGGCAAACCGCCGGCGTGCCGTCCTTCCTCCTGGTCGTGGTGGCCGCCACCCGTTGGCTGATCCCCTACCTGGCGGTTGCCTATCTGCTGGTGATTGCCATACTGGGCCTGCGGCTGTACAACAGCTTCCGGCAGGTGAACCAGTTGCGGAGCTCGGGCCTGTCTAAGGCACCGGTAGAGTGGAGGCTTTTTGTGCAACAATACGGTGGCCTCCTGCATGTGGGCCGCCAGGTGCGGCTTTACCTGAGCAACCAGGTGAGCGGGCCACTTACCATTGGATTCTGGAAGCCGGTGATCCTGTTGCCGCTGGCTACCATCAACCAGCTGAGCCCCCAGCAGATGGAGGCCGTGTTGCTGCATGAGCTGGTGCATATTCGCCGCCACGACTATCTCATCAACATCTTCCTGCAGGCCGCAGAAATACTGCTCTTTTTCAACCCCTTTATGCGCAGCCTGCTCCGACAGGCCGGCACCGAGCGGGAGAACAGCTGCGACGACCTGGTGCTGCAATTCAACTACAACCCGCGGGAGTATGCCACCGCCCTGCTTACGCTGGAGAAGCAGGCCTCCTCGCAAGCGCTTGGGCTGGCTGCCGCCGGAAATGATAAAGACCAGTTCCAGTTGCTGCACCGCATCCGCCGGATGGTCAACCCGGGAAAGCAGCCCTTCAACTACCGTGCCCAGCTGGGCCTGTTGGGATTGCTGATGGTCATCGCCATCCTGTCGCAGCTGCTGCTGCAACGCAACCGGCTGAACACCCTAACAGAAACCGTATCGCCGCAGGTGGTGCAACAGGGTCAGATACCTGTGCCCCGCCCCTCATCAGCTGCCTTTGACCTGGCCGCCACCCTGGCCATGCTGTCAGAAGCAGCTGGCCGCCTGCAAGTGCAGGGTTCAGCAACGCCAACGCCTGCACTGCCCCTTACCATAACTGCCGATATGGCCGCGCCCGCTGTCCGGCCTGCTGAGTCCCCCGGCGCCCCCGCCCTGGCTACAACAGAAAGCCCCGTCGGCATAAATAAACATCCGATCCAGGACTGGGAATCCCTTTTTCGCACCTGGGCAACCCTGACCAAAGGCCAAGAGGCAACACTGGCCCTGAGTCCGGCCGAAAGTTCCCCCATCCCTGCCTGGCCCCGCCAGTTGCCGGTTTCCGCCAAAGCCGGGGGCCTGGATGCCGCCTCCTTTCTGATTGCCCAGGTGCTGGCCGAAGAAGCCCTGGTGCTGGAACATGAAAAGGCAGCCCTGGAGGAAATGGCCCGCCTGTACCTGCACCCCGACATTATAGAAGCACTTCCCGCCCGGGTATTGGTCCTTCCGCCGTCACCGGCCGAGCCGCCGGCCACAGGTCAGGAAGGCAATAAATCCGCTCCCGGAACCGAAACCATGGAGCGGCAACGCATGCAGTACGAATCAGAACAAAGCAACCATCTTTCCATGGAAGCACGGCGCCGGTTCCTGGCAGCAGAAATAGCGGCCCGCGCAGCCGCCATACAGGCACTGGAAGCCGAGATAGCCATGATGAACAGGCAGGCAGCAGCACCGGGCAGCACCGATTCCCTACGTGCACCGCAGGCAGCCAGTCCTGAAAACGGGAAGAAACATAAGAAACCCAGGGTGATCATCCAGCTTTGATGGGCCGGAGCACTCCATCATAACCGGAGCATATCTTAGAAGTGGATTAGAAAAACCACCCGCCAGGCCATCAGGGAGGCGCAAAGGCCACGATGCCCGATGCCCCCGTATTTCTCCTTGTGCTCTTTGTGCCTTCCTGGTGCCATTGTTGCTAGAACTGACAGTTGAGAGAAATGCTGATTAAAGCGGACGCAGCTTTACGGCAGGATTACCGGCATATACACCGGGTTCCGTTATATCCCGGGTTACCACAGCACCGGCCCCAATTACCACACCATCACAAATATGAATGGGTAATATGGTGGCATTGCTGCCAATGTGCACCCCATTGCCAATGGTGGTGGTCTTCCACTTCGATTTGTCTCCGCCAGCGGCACGGCCCGAAGAGAAGGTATCGTTGATGAACATCACCCCATGGCCAATGAAGCAGTCATCGCCAATGGTCACCCCTTCGCAGAGAAAACTGTGGCTCTGCACTTTCGTGCGGTTGCCAATGAGCACGCCACGCTGGACCTCGCAAAAGGGCCCTACGAAGCATTGATCACCGATGGTGCATCCGTAGAGGTTCACGGGCTGCACCACCTGCACATCATGGCCAAATTTCACATCCACAATTCCAGCATGCTGGATAATGGGTTGATGCAACATAACAGGGGGATTGTTCGGATAAAAATACAGGCGGCAGGGATAGCAAGCGCTAAAAAAACCGGCCAGTGGCCGGTTTTTCCTGATG
>JALOMZ010000026.1 GCA_025455205.1 Chitinophagaceae bacterium
CTGGTTGATCCGTATGATGTGAATGCCATCCGCAAGGGGATACTCACCATAATCAGTGACGAATCCTATCGCAGGCACCTCATCGATAAGGGCTTCCGGCGGGCAGCCGACTTTGTGCCCGCAGAAATAGCTGCGCAGTACCTGCAGATCTACCGCTCTTATAACCACCTGGATTGGTATTTGCCGCATTCCACCCACTACCATTCCTATTTCTTCAACAAGCTGGCCGACGATGGGCGCGTGAACCTGGATGTATATTATTTCAGCGAAACCATTTCCAAGTATCCGTGGAAGAAGCAGGAAGAAAGGAAGTTCCCGTTCCGGTCACTTAACCCCGGTTTCATGAACGTTGATTGGTCGCTGGTATTCAAGAATGGGTTCAAGCCCTTTTGCCGCTCGGTGGTGGCAGGCTGGTCCAATCCCACCACCATGTGCCTGCTCACGCTGTGGAGCCTTCGGGGCAGTTCTTATTGGTTGTATACAGATACCCCAAGGCAAACGGTTCGTCGCGGCGTGAAGCAGTGGTGGCGGAGAATCTGGCTCAACTGGATCATCAGCCGTGCCAAAGGGATACTGGTAACCGGTGAGTATGGCAGGAAATTCGTGCTGGGATGGCATTTGAATGCACAGGTGCACAATTTCCCGTTTGTGGTAGACCTCGATTTCTTTGCACCATCAACTACGGCACCTGTTGTGCCTTCCGGGGTGATCAGCATTTTTTCAAGCGGGCGGCTGGATATAGACCACAAAGGGTATGATGTTGCGCTGGAGGCCTTGGCACAGCTGAAACAACAGCATCCTGCATTCAGGTTTATCTGGAAAATTGCCGGTGTGGGACCTGATAAGGAGAAGATCCTCGACATTGCGCGTGAGCATGCGTTGTTGGACAGTCTTGATTTGCTGGGATGGAAAGAAATGCATGAATTACCAGCCCTGTTGCATGACTGTGATATTTTCCTGCATCCATCCAGGTTCGATCCCTTCCCCAATGCCATCCTGGAGGCCATGTCCTCCGGATGCGTAGTGGTGGCATCTGATGCGGCGGGCACCGGTTTGGACAGGATTGAAAATGGCATAAACGGATTCCTGTTCAAATCAGAATCTGCCGACGAGTTGGCCCTGCAGATATGGAATGCCTGCCAATTATCAGAAGAGGCAAACAAAGCAATGCGGGTGGCCGCGCGGAAAACAGCAGAAAGCTGGCCCTATCATTACAATCTGAATCTGCTCACCGGCATCATCGATAAAGATGTTATGCAATCCTGAGTATTTCCCATAAACTGCGGCATTTGGATCTCATCATAAACGCTTCTAATATCAAAGCGGGCGGCGGGCTTACCCACCTGCAGGAAATACTGCATGGTGATGCTGCAGCCACCGCGGGCTTCAACCGGGTATACCTGTGGGCGCCCGACAAAACACTGGAGAAGGTGGCAAACCATCCCTGGCTGGAAAAATGCAGCCATCCCTGGCTGAATGCGGGATACCGCCACACCTGGAAATGGAAAAGAAAGGTGTTTGAGCCTTTTGCCCGAAGCAGGAAGGCCCTGGTATATGTGCCAGGCACGGGCAGCTCGGGTAGTACGTATGTGACCATGTGCCAGAACCTGCTGCCGCTGCAGCCGGAGGAACTGAACCGCTATTTCTTTTCGCCCGACTGGCTGCGCCTGCGTCTGCTTCGCATGCTGCATCGCCGGGCATACAGCCGTGCTGCCGGTGTGGTATTCCTGAACCGCTATTGCCTGCAACATGCAGAAAAACTGGTGGGCAGGCCTTTGCAGGAGCATGCCATCATTCCACACGGCCTGGCGCCCCGCTTTTTGGTGCCCCATAAGGAAGTGTATACCGGCACTTTTGATGCAAACAGGCCCATGCAACTGGTATACGTGTCTATCGTGGATGTGTACAAGCACCAGTGGACCCTGGCAGAAGCCGTGTACCAGCTGGTGGCCGAAGGATATCATATGCAGCTGCACCTGATAGGCCCGGCCTATCCCAAAGCCATGCACAAGCTGCAGGCAGTGATGAACCGCTACCCGCAATATGCCCGGGCGGTACAATATCATGGCCCCATGCCTTATGAAGCCATTCATGATGCCTATATGCAGGGAGACGCATTTGTTTTCGCCTCTTCCTGCGAAACCTTTGGCATGGTGCTCACCGAAGCCATGGCAGCGGGCCTGCCCGTGCTCTGCTCTTCGCGCAGCTCCATGCCCGAAACTGCCGGCGATGCGGTACTGTATGCCGACCCGCTGCGTGTGGATGAGCTGAAGCAACAGCTGAGCCGGATGTACCATGAGCCCGAACTGCGAAAAGACCTTTCCGCCCGGTCGCTGGCCAAAGCACGCACCATGAGCTGGCAGGCCTGTGCCGCCAGCACATTCGAGTATCTCTATAAAATCAGCAAAAGTTCATGTGTGGAATAGTAGGAAGCTTTGGCTCTGCCATGGCGCCGGAAAAACTGCCCCTGTCGTCCATTGCCCACCGCGGCCCCGATGACCAGGGAAGCTACCAGTATCAGGATGTGCTGATGGGACATACACGCCTGTCGATCCTTGATCTTTCGCCCAACGGACACCAGCCCATGCACAGTGCGGATGGTGAACTGGTGATAGTGTACAACGGCGAGGTATACAATCACCTCGACCTGCGGGCGGCCATGCCGGGTGCAGGTCCTTATCGCTCCACATCCGATACAGAAACCCTGTTGTATGCCTACCGCAGCTGGGGACTGGATATGCTCTCCCGCCTCAACGGCATCTTCGCCTTTGCCCTGCTCGACAAACAGCGGCAGAAGCTCTGGCTGGTGCGCGACCAGTTTGGCGTTAAGCCGTTGTACTACTACCAAAAAGACGGGGTGCTGCTCTATGGCAGTGAACTCAAATCCTTGCTGGCCTTTCCGGAATTCGACAAGACACTGGACTATACCGCCCTGGTGAACTACCTGAATTTCCTCTGGTCGCCGGGTGAGAAGACGCCTTTCCTGCATGTGCGCAAGCTGCTGCCCGGTCACTACCTGGAAGTGGACCTGGCCACCCGACGCATCAGCGCGCCGGTGCGTTACTACGACGTGCCCTTTAAGGGCCGGTATGAGTATACACAGGAGGCCGATGCCCTGCAGGCCCTGGAGGGATACCTGGGAAAGGCTGTGCAGCGGCAGATGCTTTCTGATGTGCCGTTAGGGTTTTTCCTGTCGGGCGGACTGGATTCTTCCGCCATTGTGGCCCTGGCCGCCAAACAGCAGGATGCCGGATCCATCACCTGCTATACCACCGATGTAAAGGACAACGACTTTGAAGGCTATGCCAACGACCTGCCCTACGCCCGCAAAGTGGCGCAGCACCTGGGCGTGAAGCTCAATATCATACCCTCGCGATCTGATATCGTGCGCGATTTCGACAGCATGATCTACCACCTGGATGAGCCGCAGGCCGACCCCGCGCCCTTCCATGTACTCAATATCTGCAAAGCAGCCCGCAAAGACGGCATCAAAGTGATGCTGGGTGGTGCGGCCGGCGATGACATCTTCTCCGGTTACCGCAGCCACCAGGCCCTCTACTATGAAAAATATTTCCGTCTCATACCCCGGCCCCTGGGCCACCTGATGAAACAGGCGGCCAGCCTCATGGGCACCAACAACCCCATGGCCCGGAGGCTGCGCAAACTCACGGCCCACCTCGACAAGAGCACCGTGGAGCGCATGTATGGCTATGCAGAATGGCTGCCCCTGGCAGTGAACAAAGGCCTCTTCGCCAAAGAAGCCGCCAACGCCATTGCATCCTATTATCCCGCCGAGTACTACTACCAGCTGCTGCAGCAGATACCGCAGGAGAAAAACCTCCTCAACCAGAAGCTCTACTGGGAGCTGAAAGGATTCCTGCCCGACCATAACCTCAACTATACCGACAAGATGAGCATGGCCGTGGGCGTGGAAGCACGAGTGCCATTCCTCGACCTTGAACTGGTAGAGTTCACCACGCGCCTGCATCCCCACCTGAAAATGAAAGGCACCACCACCAAATACCTGCTCAAGAAACTCATGGAGCAATACCTGCCACATGAGATCATCTACCGTCCCAAAACAGGCTTTGGCGGTCCGGTGCGCGAATGGGTGAAAACAGACCTGCGCGAAAAGATCGGCGACGAACTGTCGCCACAGGCCATCCGAAACCGCGGCATTTTCGATCCGGCAGCCGTGCAGCAGCTGATCGCCGACAACCAGCAGGGCCGCATTGATGCGGCCTACAGCATCTGGGGATTGCTGGCTATTGAATCGTGGTGCCGGCAGTTCATCGATAACTCCAACGCATAATACCCTAGCGGGTTACCATACAGATCCATGAAACAGATCATTCAATCCTTCAAAACAGGCGAGACCCTTCTGGAAGATATTCCGGCCCCACAGGTGCGGCCGGGCACTCTGCTGATTGAAACCACCCACAGCCTGGTAAGCCTGGGCACCGAGAAGATGCTGGTGGAATTTGGCAAGGCCAACCTCATTGAAAAGGCCCGCCAGCAGCCCGACAAGGTGAAGCAGGTGCTCGACAAGATAAAGAGCGACGGACTGCTGCCCACCCTGGAAGCGGTATTCAATAAACTGGGCCAGCCTTTGCCGCTGGGGTATTGCAATGTGGGCAGGGTGGTGGCCGTGGGTGCCGGCGTATCGGGCTTCGCCGTGGGCGACCGCGTGGCCAGCAATGGCCCGCATGCCGAAATGGTGTG
Organism: Chitinophagaceae bacterium; assembly: GCA_025455205.1. Classification (GTDB taxonomy): domain Bacteria; phylum Bacteroidota; class Bacteroidia; order Chitinophagales; family Chitinophagaceae; genus Phnomibacter. The sequence continues at coordinate 4,723 of JALOMZ010000026.1, forward strand.
TGTGCCCAAAAACCTGGTGGCCAAAATACCGGAATCGGTTTCGGATGAGGAAGCCGCTTTCACCGTCATCGGCTCCATTGGCCTGCAGGGTATCCGCCTGCTCAATCCCACGCTGGGAGAAACGGTGGTGGTGGTGGGGCTTGGCCTCATAGGCCTCATTACGGCCGAACTGCTGGTGGCCAATGGCTGCCGCGTGATTGGCATCGACCTCGACCCGCGCAAGCTGGAACTGGCGCGGGCCAAGGGCATCATCACCCTCAACCCGCAAAGCGACGACGTGGTGAACGCCGTGCTGCAACTGACGGGCGGCATTGGCACCGATGGTGTGATCATCACCGCCAGTGCCAAAACAGACAGCATCATTTCGGAAGCCGCCCGCATGAGCCGCAAACGTGGCCGCATCATACTGGTGGGCGTAATAGGCCTGAATATTTCGCGCGCTGAGTTTTACGAAAAGGAGCTCACCTTTCAGGTGTCGTGCAGCTACGGACCGGGCCGCTACGATGAATTGTATGAACAAAAGGGCCAGGATTATCCGCTGCCCTTTGTGCGCTGGACCGAACAACGAAACTTTGAAACCATCCTCCAGGCCATGGCCGCCGGCAAGCTGGATGTGAAACCGCTCATTACCGAGCGGGTGGCGCTGCAGGATTACCAGCAGATATATGGGTCGATAGGGAAAACGGGGTCTGTTGCCTCCATTCTCGTGTATCCGGGATCGGCGGAGGCCAGGGCAGCGAAGACCAGCCCGGTGGTCATGCTGAAAGAAAGCGCCTATTCATCCGGGGATGCCGTAATCGGCATTATTGGTGCGGGCAACTTCACGCAGATGACCCTGCTGCCGGCCCTGAAGGATACCGGTGCCCAATTGAAATACATAGCGAGTGCTTCGGGCGTATCGGGCACTGCCCTCGGCAAGAAGTACGGTTTCTCCCATAGCACCACCGATTATAAGGTGATACTGGAAGATCCTGCTGTGCAGCTGGTGATGATCACTACGCGGCACAATGCCCATGCCCGGCAGGTGGTGGCCTCGCTGGAGGCCGGCAAGCATGTGTTTGTGGAGAAGCCGCTGGCCATTAACCGCGAAGAATTGCAGGATATAATCCGATGCTTCGACCGGCAGGAAAAGCCAACCACCCTCATGGTGGGTTTCAACCGGCGCTTCTCCCCGCATGTGCAGCAGATGAAGAAACTGCTGGGGGCCACACCCGGTCCGCTCAACATGGTGGCCACCATGAACGCCGGTTTCATTCCACCCAATGTGTGGGTGCATGATATGCAGGTGGGTGGTGGCCGCATCATCGGCGAAGCCTGCCACTACCTCGACCTGATGGTGTACCTCAGCGGCAGCCCCATCCGCAGTGTATGCATGAACGCCATGGGCCCCAATCCGGCCATCAATACGGATAACGCATCCATACTGGTAACCATGGAAAATGGTTCGCAAGGCGTGCTCAACTATTTTGCCAATGGCCACAAATCATACAGCAAGGAGCGGATTGAACTGTATTCACAGAACCGAACGCTGGTGATGGACAATTTCCGCACCACCGAAGGGTTTGGCTTTGCCGGTTTCAAAAAGCTTAAGACCACGCAGGACAAAGGCCACAAGGAGCAGTTCCGCCAGTTGATCAGCCGGGTAAAGGGCGGCGGACAGCCCCTCATTCCCTTCAGTGAGATAGTGAATGTAACCGCTGCCTCCCTGGCGGCCATTGAAAGCCTGCAGCGCGGTGCATGGGTATCGGTAAATGAGATACTTACCGCCTGACGGGGGCAGTATATCCTGAACACATTGAAACCCGACTCACAAGGTGCTCGATAGCCTGATTACATCAAAGACAAGGATGAAGCTGCTGCTGAAATTCTTCAGTAACAGCCAGAACCGGGCATACCTGCGCGGCCTTGCTACCGAAATGGGGGAAAGCACCAACGCCGTTCGCGTGGAACTGAACCGCCTTACAGAGGCGGGCCTGCTGGAGCATGAACACGAAGGCAATACGGTGCTCTACAAAGCCAATGTGAAGAATCCCTTCTACGGCGTGCTGCACAACCTGGTGATGAAATACATGGGCCTCGATTATGTGATCGAGGAGGTGATCGGGAAGCTGGGCAAACTGGAGCTGGCCTTCATCAATGGCGATTATGCCCGGGGTATAGACTCCGGCATCATAGACCTGGTGCTGGTGGGCGAAACCTTTGACCAGCAATACCTCAGCGGCCTGCTGAAGCGTGCAGAGGAGATTTCCCGCCGCCGCATCAGGCTGCTCACCCTGTCCATGCAGGAATTCCGGAAGCTGGAGCCCTCGCTGGAGGTAGACAAGGCCCTGGTGCTGTGGGCCACCGACAGCAGTGGCTACCATTCACCCATGCGTGGGTGACCCAGCTTGCCCGGTGAATACCAACTTATAAAATCATAATATAATTATTTTTAATAGATGCAGCCAACTATAGTAACCATTGTTGCAGGCGCCAGGCCTAACTTCATGAAGATTGCGCCCATCATTGCTGAAATAGAAAGGGTGCGCCAGCAGGGGGCTCCCATCGCTTACAGGCTGGTACATACCGGCCAACATTATGATGGCAAAATGAGCGATAGCTTCTTTGAGCAGCTGGGCATACCCGAGCCGCATGTGAACCTGGGAGCACGCGGTGCCACCCAGGCCGAGCAAACGGCCGCCATTATGGTGAGTTTTGAGAAGGACCTGCTGGAAAACCGTCCGCACCTGGTGCTGGTGGTGGGCGATGTAACCAGTACCATGGCCTGTGCCATTGCCGCGCAGAAACTGTGCATTCCTGTGGCCCATGTGGAAGCAGGCATCCGCAGCGGCGACTGGACCATGCCGGAAGAGATCAACCGTATTGTAACCGACAGCATCACCAACTATTTCTTCACCACCACTGAAATGGCCGGCGAGGCTTTGCGCAAAACAGGGGTGGAAGATCACCGGATCTTCTTCGTGGGCAATACCATGATAGACACCCTGCTGCGCCAGATGCCGCATTTCCGCCAGCCGCCCTTCTGGGATACCTTTGGTCTCATGCCCCGGCAGTACCTGGTGCTCACCCTGCATCGGCCCAGCAACGTAGACAGCGAAGATCAGCTGAAAGCACTCTTTGAAGTGATCGAAAGGGACAGCCGCACGCTGCCCGTGATCTTCCCGGCCCACCCGCGCACCACCAAAAACATGGAGCGGTTCGGCATCCGCCTGAATAACGTTAAAGTAGTTGAGCCGATGGGGTACCTGGAGTTCAATTACCTGGTGCAGCACGCCAAAGGGGTGATCACAGACAGCGGAGGCGTAACCGAAGAGACAACGGTAATGGATGTGCCCTGTATGACCATCCGCGAGAATACAGAGCGGCCCGAAACCTGTACCATGGGTACCAATGAACTGCTGGGCACACGGCCGGAAGCACTGGAAGCTGCCATGAACAGGCTGCTCAAGGATGCGTGGAAAAAGGGCAGCATTCCGCCCCGCTGGGACGGCCATGCCGCTGAACGGATTGTGGAGGCTATTCTATCGCTGAACCTGACTGCCTCCCATGCATAAATTGCTGCAGGCATATCATATAGCCCGCAACATGGGGCCGCGGTACATCCTGTTCAGGCTGAACCACGAGCTGCAGAAACGTACCGGTCGTTTTATGAAACGGTTTCCGGTACAGCCTCCATGGCAGGAGTACCTGTCACTGGAAGACTGGAAGGCAAACAAGCCTGCTTTCTTCCTGACACAGAAGCCTGGCAAGTCCTTTGCTGATTTGGGTATTCCGGCCCTGCCTGAACCGCCCTGCATCAACGGCAGTATCCGTTTCTTTAATGCAGCGTATAAGCAACTGGGCAAAGACTATGACTGGCTCACCCATCCGCTTACAGGCTACCGGTACAATCCTGGTCAGCACTGGAGCCGCGTAAACGATTTTTCGGCAGCAGCCGGCGACATCAAGTATGTGTGGGAAAAATCTCGATTTTCCTATATATATGAAGTGATCCGCTACGACCAGCAACAGGGCACCAGCCATGCCGCCTGGGTGCTGGCTGAGATCTGCTCCTGGATTGATGCCAACCCCGTAAATGCCGGACCTAATTACAAATGCAGTCAGGAGATGAGCCTGCGCCTGCTCAACTGGACCTTTGCGCTTAATTATTACCAGCATGACAAGGCACTCACCCCGGAGGTGTTTTACAAGATCCAGTACGCCATGTACTGGCAGGCCAGGCATGTATTCGACAATATCCATTTCTCCCGCATTGCGGTGCGTAATAACCATGCCATCACCGAAACCCTGGCGTTGTATATCATGGGATCGCTGTTCCCGCAGTTTCCCGGCGCCAGTGAGTGGAAGGAAAAAGGCCGGCGCTGGTTTGAGCAGGAGATAGCCTACCAGGTATACCCCGACGGTACTTTTCTGCAATTCAGCATGAACTACCACCGGGTGGTGGTGCAGCTGTTCTGCTGGGCCTTTGCCGTATCGGAAGCACTCCAGGAATCCTTCGGGTCTGTAGTGTATGAACGGGCCTATGCCTCCCTGCGTTTTCTGGCGGCCTGCCAGGACAGCATTACCGGCTGGCTGCCCAACTATGGCAATAATGATGGCGCCCTGTTCTTTCCGCTGAGCAGCTGTGATTACCGCGATTTCCGCCCGCAGCTCAATACCCTCCATCTCTTTCTTACCGGGCAGGCTTTGTATGAACGGGGTGCCTGGTCGGAAGACGCCTGGTGGTTCCGGGCTGGTGCCATGCAGGCGGCCTCCTTTGCGCCCATCCAGCCACAGGATGGCTGGCAGGTATTCCATAACGGCGGGTATGCGGTATTGCGGGAAGGCAATACCCTCAGTTTTTTGCGCTGTGGCTCACATAAGGACAGGCCGGCACAGGCCGACAACCTGCACCTCGATGTCTGGCATAATGGCCAGAATGTGTTGCAGGATGGCGGATCCTACCAATACAATGCCCTGCCCGAAGAAATGAACTATTTCATGGGCACTGCCTCACACAATACCGTGATGCTGGGCGCCCACAACCAGATGCTCAAAGGCAGCCGTTTCATCTGGTTCTATTGGACACAGGCTGAACAGCTCGAGGTGGAAGAACGGCCGGACGCCTGGGTTTTCCGGGGCACCATCCGGGCTTTTGGACAACTCGGCCGAAACATCAGGCACCGGCGCACCGTCACTAAAAAGAAAGGAGTGCCCCACTGGGAAGTGGAGGATATGGTGTTGGGAAAGCCCGGCCACCTACCTTTGCGCCAGCTGTGGCATCCGGCAACTGCAGCCCTGCGGCTGGAAGCGCAGGATGCCCATGGCCAAAAGGTGGCCCCTTCCGCCGAACCCGGATGGGTGAGTGCCTATTATGGAATAAAGGAAGAATCTGATACCGTTGTTTTTTCAGTGACCGGACAGGCACTGAAAACTACCATAGAATTATGAAAATACTCCTGCTGCATCAATACTTCCTGGAGGAAGATGACCCGGGCGGGTCCAGGTGGAACGAAATGACGCGCACCTGGACAGAGATGGGGCATGAGGTAACGGTGCTGGGCGGCATGATGCATTACAACGGCCACCAGAAGCGCGAGGAATACAAAGGCATCTGGTTCAAGAAGAAGCAGCAGGGTCGGGTGCAAGTGTGGCGCTGCCATGTATCGGAATCTTATAACCGCAGCTACCTGGGAAGGCTCTGGGGTTATTTTTCCTTCATGTTCTCCTCGCTGTGGTGCGGCTTGTTTAAGTTGAAAGGCCACCACGATGTCATTGTGGTAACTTCGCCGCCGCTTTTCGTGGGCATATCGGGCTATCTTATATCCCGCATCCGCCGCATGCCGCTGGTATTTGAAGTGCGCGACCTCTGGCCCGAATCT
>JALOMZ010000322.1 GCA_025455205.1 Chitinophagaceae bacterium
CGATAAAATGGAACAGGCTGTTACCCATCCAAACTTCGGGCAGGTATTTTTGCTTACCAAAGCAATGGGTATTACTATGCATGAGTTTGCAGACGCATTTGAGCAGGAGTTGGTAAGGATTACCCCCTCCCGCAAGCCCCTTAAAGGGTAAATAGCGGTTTATGCACTTCCCAGTAAGCAAACGATTCTTCGGACATAGATAATTTTATTTGTGCTGCCAAACCTCCATACCCTAATTTTCCCTTAACCTTTTCGCAAAATGCAGTGGCGGGCTGATGCCTGGCTACCTTTATGCCCATGCATATCCCCGACTTTTCACCTGAAATACAGTTCCGCTTCAGCCGCAGTGGTGGCAAGGGCGGGCAGAACGTGAACAAGGTGGAGAGCGCCGCCACCGGCATTTGGAAGCCGGGCAGTTCCGCCTGCTTCACTGATGAGCAGCGGCAACTCCTGCTGGAGAAATTGCAGCATCGCCTCAACAGCGAAGGCGAACTGCTCATCAAATCGCAGGTGCACCGCAGCCAGCTGGCCAACCGCGATGAAGTGCTGGAAAAATTCCGGGCGGTGATAGACAAAGCATTGCAGGTAAAGAAAATGCGCATAGCTTCCAAACCTACCCGCGCCGCCAAAGAGAAAAGGCTGGAACACAAGAAGCAACGGAGCGATGTGAAAAAGGGACGGGAGAAAGTGCGGTGGTGACAGCAGAAAATAATAACGAATGACAAAAAACCTTTTGATACGGATGGTTCTTGGCGGCATGCTGCTGACCACGCTCAGCGCCTGTGAGAAAGAGGAAGCCCAACCCCTTGTTTCATTAGGGATAAGCATCGAACACAAGGTGGGTGAGGACGCGCTGATCCTGGGCGAGCCCCTGCTGACGCCCCTGGGCGAACCCCTGCGCCTGCAGGTGGTAAAGTACTACCTGTCGAATTTTTCGGTAGTGTATAGCGACGGCTCCGAACGCAAGATCGACGACACCTATTTCCTGGTGGACCAGGCCAATGTTGGAAGCCGCAACTTCAGCCTGCAAATCCCGGCGGGCAATGTGCAAAGTCTCAAATTCTGGATTGGCGTAGACAGCGCCCGCAATGTGAGCGGCGTGCAGACCGGCGCCCTGGATCCGGTGTATGGCATGTTCTGGACCTGGAACAGTGGCTACATCTTCGCCAAGCTGGAAGGCCGCTCCACCGTGAGTCCGGCGCCCCTGCAGGCCGTAACCTACCACATTGGCGGCTTCCGCACCGGGCAGAATGCCCTGCGGCAGGTGACCATTCCTTTTGGCAGCGCTTTGCCCGCCAGCGGAAGCAACAACTTCATCGTATACCTGAATGCCGATGTGCTGAAATGGTTCCGCGGCGCCACCGATGTTTCCATTGCCACCGATCCCGCCACCATGGAACCGGGCCCGCTGGCCGTGCGCATCGCCAACAACTACGCGCAGATGTTCACCCTCAAAGAAGTGAAAGTACAATAACCCCACACACGGCATCCATGACCTCCAAACCCCGCATATTACTGCTCACCGCATTCCTGTCCTGGCTGGCAATGGCCTGCGAGAAAAAGGAGTTTGAAGGCAGTGATTACAATCCCACACCCGTGGCTTTCACTACCCCGCCCGGTTGGCCCGCACCGGTGTACAACTTCGCCGAAAATCCCCTCACGGAACAAGGCATTGAACTGGGCCGCCAGTTGTTTTACGACGGAAGGCTCAGCAAGGATGGCAATTTCCCCTGCGCCAGCTGCCACCAGCAGCCCGCCGCCTTCGGCACTTTTGAACACGACCTCAGCCATGGCTTCAACAACAGCCATACCCTGCGTAATGCCCCGCCCCTGCAGAACCTGGCCTGGATACGCGAGTTTCATCACGATGGCGGCATCACCCACCTCGACCTGCAGCCGCTGGCGCCCATCACTAATCCGGAAGAGATGGCGGAAACCATCGATAATGTGCTCAACAAATTGCGGGCCGATGCCCAATACCGCCAGCTATTCAAAGCCGCCTTCGGCAGCGAGGAGATCAACACCCAGCGCATGACCAGGGCCCTCAGCCAGTTCATGCTCACCATGGTGAGCGCCAACAGCAAGTACGATAAGGTGAAGCGGGGCGAAGCCACATTCAACCTGCCCGAAAGCCTGGGCTACGACATCTTCAAAGCCAAATGCGCCAGCTGCCACACAGAACCTTTGTTCACCGACCTCAGCTACCGCAATGCGGGACTTTCCATGGACAACGTGCTCCGCGACCATGGACGCATGCGCATCACCCGCAACCCGGCCGACAGCCTGAAGTTCCGCGTGCCATCGTTGCGCAATGTGATGAAGAGCAGTTATTACGGGCATGATGGCCGGTTCTTCGATATCCTCAATGTGCTGAACCATTACAGCGATGGCGTGGTCAATGGCCCCACCACCGACCCGCTGCTGCGCAACAAAATACCCCTTTCTAATTTTGAAAAGGGGCAATTGATCGCCTTTCTCGGCACGCTCACCGACAGCAGTTTTCTGACCAACAAGAAGTTTGCGCAGCCCTGATGCTGTTATCACTGTGGTGCAGGTACATCATCATGTTGCCCCATGACCTACTGGCAGGCTGTGCCAGCCAGCAAAAAAACAGGCATGCAAGTTGCAGGAGCTGCCATGGCAGTATGCCCCACAACAATAACTTAGCAACCAAATACATCCATTCATTGAGCAGTGTCAAAAAACTGGCGGGTCAAACCCTTTGGTACGGAGTGCCCACCATGGCCAGCCGGTTCCTCGGATATATCCTTTCCATCTTCCTGTTCCGTTGGTACGGCCCCTCGGTAACGGCCGATATCACGCAGGTGTACGCCCTCATCCCCTTCCTGAACATCCTGTTCACTTACGGACTGGAGACGGCTTATTTCCGTTATGCGTCGCGGGCCGATGAAAAGCAGTTGTTCAACACCCTCAGCATTTCCCTGCTGGTCTCCAGCCTGCTCTTTTCAGCCGCCCTGCTGCTGTTCACCGAACCACTGGCTCGTTTCACCTCCCTGCAGGACAAGCCGGAATATTTCCGGTGGATGGTATACATCCTCTTTTTCGACACCCTGAGCGTGATCCCCTTTGCCCGCCTGCGCCAGCAGGAACGGCCCCGCAAGTATGCCTTTGTGAAGGTGGCAAATATGGTGCTCACCGTGCTCTTCAGCATCTACTTCCTGCGGATATGCCCGCTGCGCTATGCCGAAGACCCGCAGGATCCGTTCCTGGTGTTCTATAACCCGGGCATTGGCATCGGCTACTACATTATTGCCAATGCCGTGGCCAGTGCCGTGAGCCTGCTGCTGCTGTGGGACGAATGGAAGGGCTTCCGCCTGCAGTTCAACAGCCGGTTGTGGAAGGAAGTGATGATCTATGCCTACCCGCTGATCATTGTGGGTTTTGGCGGCATGATCAACGAGATGCTCAGCCGCCTGGTGTACAGTTATGTGCT